>NZ_JBIUHC010000066.1:0-57073 GCF_044627735.1 Cupriavidus sp. CuC1
GGGCCAGGCCTTCGTCCACCACGGTCTGCACCGCACGCAGCACGCGCTCCTCTTCGCCCTCGGCATAGACCACGCGCCTGGGCGCGGCCTTGGCTGCCGTGAACACCGGCTTCATGATCAGGCCGGTGTGGTAGACGTACTGGGTGAGCTGCTGGCGGTAGGCTTCCAGGTCCTTGATCGGACGGGTTGCCACGCCGGACTCTTCAGCAGCCTTGGCCACCGCCGGCGCGATCTTCTCGATCAAGCGCTGGTCGAACGGGGTCGGGATGATGTAGTCGGGGCCGAACTTCAGCTCCTGGCCACCGTAGGCGGCGGCAACGGCGTCGTTCAGCTCGGCTTCGGCCAGGTCGGCGATGGCCTTGACGCAGGCCAGCTTCATGGCTTCCGTGATCTTGGTGGCGCCGCAATCCAGCGCGCCACGGAAGATGTACGGGAAGCACAGCACATTGTTGACCTGGTTCGGGTAGTCCGAGCGGCCGGTGGCGATAATGCAGTCCGGGCGCGCGGCCTTGGCCACTTCCGGGCGGATTTCCGGTTCCGGGTTGGCCAGCGCCAGGATGATGGGCTTGTCGGCCATGGTCTTGACCATCTCGGCGGTCAGCACGCCGGCGGTCGAGCAGCCCAGGAACACGTCGGCGCCGTTGACGATGTCGGCCAGGGTGCGGTTGGCGGTTTCCTGCGCGTAGCGGGCCTTGTTGGGCTCCATGCTGGCGTCGCGGCCCACATAGATCACGCCCTTGGAGTCCACCACCGAGATGTTCGAGCGGGTCACGCCCAGGCTCACCATGGTGTCCAGGCAGGCGATGGCCGCGGCGCCGGCGCCGGAAACCGCCAGCTTGACCTTGGCGATGTCCTTGCCGACCACCTTCAGGCCGTTGAGCAGCGCTGCGCCCGAGATGATGGCGGTGCCATGCTGGTCATCGTGGAACACGGGGATGTTCATGCGCTCGCGCAGCTTCTTCTCGATGTAGAAGCATTCGGGCGCCTTGATGTCTTCAAGGTTCACGCCGCCGATCGTCGGCTCCAGCGCGGCCACGATCTCGACGATCTTGTCCGGGTCGTGCGCATCGAGCTCGATGTCGAACACGTCGATGCCGGCAAACTTCTTGAACAGGCAGCCCTTGCCCTCCATCACCGGCTTGCCGGCCAGAGGACCGATGTCGCCCATGCCGAGCACGGCGGTACCGTTGGTGATCACTGCCACCAGGTTGCCACGCGAGGTGTACTCGGCGGCCATCGCGGGATCCTTGGCGATCTCCTCGCAGGCGTAGGCCACGCCCGGGGAGTAGGCCAGGGACAGGTCGCGCTGGTTGGACAGCGCCTTGGTCGCGTTTACCTGGATCTTGCCCTTGGTCGGGCTGCGGTGGTATTCCAGCGCGGCCAGGCGCAATTGCGCTTCAGGACTGTTGGGGGCATGTTGCGGTGCATCACCGCCGGTCTTGCTGGTCATTATGCTCGTCCAAGAAGTGGCCCAGCCAGTGCCCGCCGAAGCCGCGCCGGTCGTATCCGGCGTGCTTGCCGGAATCTTCCATTGCAGCTCTCAAAAACGGGCGCCGGCGGCTCGGGCCGAAAAATCGAGCCGTCAATCTAGCTCACGTAAGCCCGGCGCGAAGCCCCTCCCACAAGTGCATCCAGGACTTTAAGGCCTTTCGCCGGACAATTCAGTTTTTACCGCCGCACAGGCAATGCCTTGCCTGTTGCTGTTTGCTTGCTACCTGCTACATGTCATTCGGGTCCAGCGGCAATGTCACCCGCGGGGACCGCCCACTCTCAACCGGAAACTGGGCGAACGCGCCGCAGATCAGGTACGACATCGCCGCCTGCAGGGACGAACCCTCGCCTCGGCGATTCGCCGTGACCTGGTAGACCCGGCGCCCGCTAGCGGCGTCCTTGAAGAAGACGCACAGCGTAGACTGGACCACCGGCACATCGCCCACGACCGTTTGCGGCGGCCAGTAGCCCGGGCCACCCCAGCTACGCGTCACCAGCGTCTTCTCTTGTTCATTGCGCCTCGCATCCCCCACGTCCAATCCCTCCAACTCCTCGCGCCCCCAGCCCGATGACTTTGCCTTCATGCGTCCGTCGAAAATGCCTAAGCAAACGCCCTCCCGCTGTGTCCCCCTACGCAACGCCTACGTAACAGCGCCAATGTGCCATGGTACGAACTCATTCTGGCCGTACCCGTGCACCTCGCTCTTGGACGCATGGCCTGACGCCGTGGCGAGCATGATCTGAAAAATGTCTTCTCCGAGTTCATCGATGGATCGTGTACCGTCGAGGACCGACCCACAGTTGATATCGATGTCCTCCTCCTGTCGCAGCCATAAGGTGGTGTTGGTACCCAGTTTCAATGATGGCGACGGCGCGCAACCGTAAGCGGATCCGCGCCCGGTTGTAAAGCAGATCAGGTTGGCACCGCCCGCGACCTGGCCGGTTGCCGACACCGGATCGTAACCGGGGGTATCCATGAAAACCAGGCCGCGGGCATGGACCCTCTCGGCGTACCGGTATACGTCGACAAGATTCGTGGTTCCCCCTTTCGCTACCGCGCCGAGCGACTTCTCGAGAATTGTCGTGAGTCCCCCAGCCTTGTTACCTGCCGAGGGATTGTTGTTCATATTGGCATTCATGCGCGCGCAATAGGCCTCCCACCAACGGATCCGCTCGATGAGTTTTTCGCCAACGTCGCGCGACGCCGCGCGGCGTGTCAGTAGATGTTCCGCGCCATAGATCTCGGGAGTTTCGGAGAGGATCGCTGTACCGCCATGCGCCACTAGCCGATCGACCGCCGCGCCGAGTGCCGGATTCGCGCTGATGCCGGAATAGCCATCGGACCCGCCGCATTGCAGTCCGACCACCAGATGGCTGGCATCGACCGGCTCGCGCCGCACGTTGTTGGCTGCGGGCAACATCGCCTTTACCTGCTCGATGCCAGCCGCTACCGTGCGCGCCGTCCCGCCCAGCGCCTGGATTGTCATCGTCCGCAGCGCGGCGCCAGGCGCCAGGCCTTGGCGCTCCATCAGTCCATCAATCTGATTGGTCTCGCAACCCAGGCCGACAATCAGCACCGCGGCAAAGTTCGGATGCCGCGCGTAGCCGCCAAGGGTGCGCCGGATCAAGTCCAGGCCCTCGCCTTCCGCGTCGATCGCGCAGCCCTGCCCGTGCGTCAGGGCGACCACGCCATCCACGTTGGGGTACGCCGCCAGCGCTTCCGGATGGATGTCGCGGCGAAAGTAGTCGGCGACGGCGCGAGCGGCCGTTGCCGAGCAATTGACCGACGTCAGGATACCGATATAGTTGCGCGTCGCGACACGCCCGTCGGCGCGCAAGATGCCCATGAATTGGGCACACGGCGCGGCGGCCCGCGACGGCCCTGCGTCGGCGCCGAAGGCATAGTCCCGCTCGAAGTCGCCCATCGCGAGATTGTGCGTGTGGACATGCTCGCCTGCGTCAATGCCCCGTGTCGCGAAGCCGATGATCTGCCCATAGCGCCGCACGGGCGCGCCGGAAGCGATACCACGCACGGCGAGCTTGTGGCCTGCCGGAACCAGTCCTCGTACGAGAAGGCCCGCGCCGATTTGCATGCCTGAAACCAACTGGCTCCGCGCGATGACGACATCGTCGTTCGGGTGCAAGCGCACGACGGGCTCCGGGGCCGCTGCGGTAGTTCCTGTCATTTCGTTATCCATCGTGAAATTCATACGGCAACCTCCATGCCCTTTTCGGCACGCTTACTTCTTCAACGCATCTCAGATGCAGGACTCTAGCGGGATGCCGCCTTGGACGAGCCGAACGGCATTGCCGATGCGCGGCGTGCATGCGCGCCGATGCTTAACAGGAGCAATACGCCGAGCACTCCCGCGGACGCCAGGGCAAGCATCCCCGCCTGCTGGCTTTGAAGGAGTGCCTCCACCGCGGTCTTCAAAGTCGGTGCGATAAAGCCACCGAGATTGCCGAGCGCACCGATCAACGCGATGCCGCTCGCCGCGGCGGTGCCGCTCAGATACGCGGTAGGGAGGGTCCAGAAGAGCGGCTGGACAACCACGAAGCCGACCGTCGCGATACAGAAGGCAATAAGCACCGGTGCAAGGTGCTGGCCAAGCGTCGAGAGCGCGATGCCTGCGGCCGCCATCGCCAGCATGGCAATGGCAAATTGCCGGTGCTTGCCCTTGGCATCCGCCATGCCCGTGATGAAGCGCAAGGCGATCAGCGCGCATAGCCAGGGAATGGCAGTGAGAAGACCAACCTTCGAACCTATCGCCGTGCCCGTCAGCTCGGAAATCCGTGTCGGGAGATAGAAGATAACTCCATAAACACTGACTTGGATCGCGAAGTAAATCGCGACGAAACGCAGCACCTGCCAGTTGCGCAGCGCGTGTAGGGCGGTAGCCGGACCATGCGCGATCTTTTCGCGGTCTTCGGCTGCGATGGCAGCTTCCAGGGCACTCTTCTCGTTGGACGTGAGCCACCTGGCGTCGCGAGGTTTGCTGACCAGGTAGAAGAACGCGATGATGCCGGCAATCGAAGCCGCAAGGCCTTCGATGATGAACATCCACTGCCAGTTGCGCAGCCCCAGTTGCCCGCCCATGACTTCCAGCAGGAAGCCGGACAGCGGGCTGCCGAGGACGAGCGCCACCGGCAAGCCGAAATAGTAGACGCCAAGTGCCTTGCCGCGCTCGCGCGCCGGGAACCAGTACGTCGAGTAGAGAATCACGCCAGGCGAAAAGCCCGCCTCCGCCACACCCAGGATGAAGCGCAGCACGTAGAACGAGGTCTCGTCGTGCGCGAACATCATCGCGGCCGATGCCAGGCCCCAAGTCACCATGATCCGGCTCAACCACACCTTCGCGCCGACCCGATGAAGCATCAGGTTGCTCGGGATCTCGAACACCGCATAGCCGATGAAGAAGATCCCCGCACCAAGCGCAAACGCCGCATTTCCGATATTCGAATCGACCTGAAGGGCCTGCTTGACGAAGCCGACGTTCGACCGGTCGAGCATGGACAGTGCAAACATCAGGGCGAGGAACGGCGTGAGGCGCATGCGTGCCTTGCGTACCGCGCTCGCCAGCGCACGATCTATGACGTGTTCAACTTGCATCATTCATCTCCACTACGAGGCCGCAGGTGGCAGCTTCGTCTTTTTTGCATTGCGCACGTCTCGCGCGCGCTTGTGTTTGTCTAAAGCAGCGCGTTATCCAGCAAACCGCGCGCCGCGAGGTTGGCCATCGGCGCGCGCAGGCCAAAACGTCCAGGGTACGATGCGATCGCGCGCTGGCGGTTTGTCCTGACAGGCCTACGAAATCATCCCCGATCAGTCGAGCAGCTATCCGGCGGCGAAGGCCGAGAGCCCCGAGCACGCCAACGTCAGGCACGCGTTCGTCGGAGCCAGCGCCCGGGTCACGGAGTTTGACGGAGACGGCGAACAGAAAAAAGCGATCGTCAGATCGATTAACAAAAGAATTATTTTGGTTTTGGCGACGCCCCGCCGCGCGAGTCAGCGGGCTGCTAGCGCTGGTTATCCGCGCCGAAGGCATCTACTTGAGGCAGCCTGGATTCAGGTCTGCGGCGGGCCGTCGCACGCAAACCATTACCGAAGGGTCGCGGTCCTTGAGAGAAGTCGAATCTCTAACAAGTCAAATTTCTTACCCACAGCGTACGGTCCCCTCCTTCCGGCGCCAACTGCTCGCGGGGCGTGCTCTTGACGAAGTCAGCAAGGTGCTCGACTGGCAAGCTCCAGGACTTTCGACCGTAATGCAGCTACGATTGATACCGAGTAGCCGCGCAATAGAGGCAGCCATCGCAGTGAGCCACCGGGGACAGTGCGAAAGTGCCAGTTTTGCTCAGCGCCCAAAAACACCCGCGACCGGCAGACGTGCGGGTGCGGGTGCGGGTGCGGGTGCGGGTGCGGGTGCGGGTGCGGGTGCGGGTGCAGCAGGGTTACAGACAACTCGGCAATTGCCGAAGGAGAGGCGTCTCTATCTCGACTAGCCGACGATCTGCGATAGCGCTCCACCAACCCGGGGAGGCTGGCGGGAGCGAACGAGCGAAGCCAGAGGGATCCGTCGCAGTTGGCATTCAGCAGTATGTGACGATGTTGCATTCAGAGCCATGAGACCGCCATGAATCCGCCATGAATCCGGAAATCGCGGAATCTGATTCCGAGATCCCGACGGTGACTGCTTGTGCTGCTCGCCGCAGGAGTGCTACATTCCGCGGCGAACCCTTGCCCGCCCCCCCGTGTGCGTATTTGCACTTACGTCAACACCTGGCCGCCATCGACCACCAAGGTCTGGCCGGTGATCCAGCCTGCGTGCGAGCTGGCGAGAAATAGCACCGCGCTGGCGACCTCGCCTGGCGTCCCGAGCCTGCCGAACGGTACCGAACGCAGTATCCGCTCATACAGCATGGGTTCGGAAGTCTTGCGCTGGTCCCACGATCCGCCGGGAAATTCGATCGAGCCTGGCGCAACCGCGTTGACACGGATCCGATCCGGCGCGAGTGTCAACGCATGGGAAGCCGTATAGTGCATGACCGCCGCCTTGATCGCCGCGTAAGACTGGGTACGTGACGACGGTCGAAGCGCTGAGATGGACGTCACATTGACGATCGCGGCGTTGGCCGACAGTCGCAAGAATGGCAGTGCAGCATGCCCTGCGCGCACCGTTGCCAACAGGTCGACCTGGATGCCGGCCTCCCAGCCGGCTTCGGTATCCCCGCCTCCGAAACCGGACGCGTTGTTGATCAAAATGTCGATGCCACCAAGCGCCTCGCCGGCTGCTGCAATGTAAGCGCTGATCGCCTCGCCGTCCGCGAGATCGCAAGGTGCGGTATGGGCCAGATGGCCATAAACGTCCAGCTCGGCCTCGATGGCTTTCAATCCTTCCAGATTGCGCGCGCAGACAGACACTGCAGCGCCAGCCTGCGCGAACCCGAGCGCAATACTGCGGCCGATGCCACGCGATCCACCAGCGACGACGACGCGCTTACCGTTGAATTCGAACCCCATTTATTTGCCTCCGGGCAGTGACGTGGGGGGCAGTATGGCCGAAATTTTTAGAAGCCGCACAACCACGAGTTCCGCATCGGCTGCGTCGAACACCGCCCATAGGGAGTTCAGAACCATACCCAAAGCAGGTTTGCGAATCTTCGCCAACATGGTGACGAAATCAGTTAAACCAGCACCCTCAGAACCTGCACTGTGGTGCCGGCTGGATTATTCCAGACCGGCAATTTGCTCAGGACAGGGTGCGAGGATCTCATCGAGGCTGCGGGCGTGCCTCGGTACTCGCCCACCAGGCAAGCTGGGTGCATGCGTGCAGACCACTTCTCATCATCGAAAGAAGCTTGCAAAAGGCGTCGGGTCCATACATGCACTGGAGCCCTCGACGCGGATCATTCAATTCAGCTTAACAATTGATTTCCAGGCATTTAACCACGGAGAGGACTTGGCTGACTACAGTGGCTACTATTCACCGGTCTCACCTTCATCGCGCGCCGACGCCGCGACGGAGGACTTGGGCTCGCTCTTTACAGGCGTGCATTTCCGTGACCCACCAGCCTGCAACCGATTTTCCTTTCCGTTCGACATGTACTTTTCCCTCCACACCGTTGACACGCCTGCAGCGATTATTGACTTGGAGCGCATGCAGCACAACATCGATCGGATGCAGCAGCGCATGGATATGCTGGGCGTGCGGTTTCGGCCGCATGTAAAAACCAGCAAATGCACGCCTGTCGTGTGCGCCCAGCTCGCGGCCGGCGCGCATGGAATCACTGTCTCCACGCTCAAGGAAGCCGAGCACTTCCTTGCCGCGGGTGTCACGGACATTTTCTACGCGGTTGGCATGGCACCGCACCGGCTTCCGCAGGCACTGGCATTGCGCCGGCGCGGCTGCAATCTGAAGATACTTACCGACGGCCTGGTATCGGCTCAGGCGATTGCTGAGTTCGGCAAAGCGAACGGTGAGGCCTTCGATGTGTGGATCGAGATCGACACCGACGGCCACCGCTCGGGTATCCAGCCTGAAGACCCCGTGCTAATGGAGGTCGGCCACGCATTGCAGAACGGGGGCATGCGCCTCGGTGGCGTGTTGACCCACGCTGGCTCGAGCTACGAACTCGATACGCCTGAGGCGTTGACGGCCTTGGCCGAGCGCGAACGCGTCGGCTGCGTGCGCGCGGCGGAGCGTCTGCGCGCGGCGGGCCTTCCATGCCCGGGGGTTAGTGTCGGCTCGACCCCGACGGCACTTGCCGCCGCGCAACTCCAGGGAGTAACCGAGGTGCGGGCCGGCGTCTATGTTCTCTTTGACCTGGTGATGAACAACATCGGTGTCTGCACTACGGATGAGATAGCGCTTAGTGTACTGACGACGGTGATAGGCCATCAGAGTGACAAGGGTTGGATCATCGTGGACGCAGGGTGGATGGCCATGAGCCGCGATCGCGGAACCCAGAAGCAGAAGCAGGACTATGGATATGGGCAGGTCTGCACGATAGACGGCACGGTGGTGCCAGGCTACCTGCTGAGCGGCGCTAACCAGGAGCACGGCATCGTGTCGCGCGAAGGTGGGCCCGACGCGGACATCTCCCATCGCTTTCCGGTAGGTACGCGCCTGCGCATTCTTCCGAACCACGCCTGCGCAACAGGCGCGCAGTTCCCCGAGTACCGAGCGCTCGCTGAGGGCGGAACGCTCACGACCTGGGAGCGTTTCCATGGCTGGTGAATTGCGCGGCGACGGACGAGTCGTCACTCCGGCAGGCTTGGCCAGCGCGGCCAGCCGTTGTAGCACCCGCAGAGGGGGCCAATCCTGACACGCAAACGAGTAAATCATTGCCCAGACCGCCTGCTTGCCATGAGCAATGGCAGGGAAAGACTTTAGGAGAAACCATGAAATTCGAACGCCACACTCACTTCCCCCCCGGAAATCGCATCATGCGATTCACGACCGCCTTCGCTGCTTTCGCTGCTTTCGCCTTCGGTGCGGCATGCAGTCTCACCTCGTCCGTCCAGGCGGCGGAGGACCCGTGGCCCCATAAGCCGGTCACCGTGATCGTTCCCTCTGCTGCCGGTGGATCGGGCGACGTACTAAGCCGCATTGTGCTGAGTCACCTCGCGAGAGAGACCAACGCCAACTTCGTTGTCGACAATCGCCCGGGCGCCGCAGGCAACATCGGCATGGCGATGGTCAAGCGCGCCGCGCCGGACGGGTACACGATTGGCTATGGCAACATCAACACCCTGGCCGTCAACCCCGGCCTCTTCAGAAAGCTTCCCTATGATGTGCAACGGGACTTTGTGCCCGTGGGCCGCATGTTCTCGATCTACAACCTGCTCGTGGTTCGTGGCGACTCCCCGATCAAGAACGTCGCCGAACTGATTGCGCTGGCCAAGAAGGAGCCCGGCAAGCTGTCATACGCCGCGGCGGGTACCGGCAGCAGTGGCCACATGGGCGGCGAGCTATTCAAGAAGATGGCCGGCATCGACGTGTTGTTCATCCCGTACAACGGCGACCCGCCGTCCCTCACCGACCTCGCCGGCGGCCGGCTTGACTACACGTTTACCAATGCCTCGGTCGCATGGCCGCTCGTCAAAAGCGGCAAGCTGCGCGCGCTGGCGATCACCAGCCGCGAGCGTATTCCACTCTATCCCAATCTGCCGACCCTGGACGAGTCCGGACTGAAAGGCTACGAGAACGTCTCGTGGGGCGGTCTGGTATTTCCCAAGGGCACGCCACAGCCGATCGTCGACCGGGTTAGCGCCGCGCTGGAGAAAGTCCTGAAGTCCGACGCCTTGCGCAAGGAGTTGACCGACGCCAACGCATCGGCAGGCACCGGCACCCGCGAAGATTTCGCGCGATTCGTCGCCAGCGAGCAGAAGAAATGGACCGGCGTCATCGAATCCGCGCATATCCCAAAAATGAACTGAGCTGTATCGTCTGCGTGGCGTTTCTCTCGCCCCGCGCAAAAGGTCGCTGGCCAGTCGTTCGACAAGATTCTCGTGCTCGATACGGCGAAGGGTGGTGTCGCAACCTTGTGGAGGCTGCACGAGATGCAGTCGCGCGATATGGCGCCGCTGGCTGCGATCGTGTTCATACTGTCAACACAGTCCTCGCATAGGGAGCGGCGCTGGGGGACGTGACGATGCTGGCAGGTTTCGATACAGACATCACGGCGCAAGTTCCGCATGGCGCCATAATCTGGATCGATCCGGAAGCCCGGACGATTCGCGTGCTGGTTCGATGAGGCGCAGCTACCGGGCCAGATCGCGAAAGGGCTGCAACGCGTGCACGGGCCGAAATAAGGTAACAGGCCGGTCCTTGTCCAAGGTGACGGGGACTACCACTCCGTGCAATCGAGTGCCTGACAGCGGGTGTTTCGCTGCCGTTTCCTCGAATCCTATCGTGCCCAGTCGCCGCACCGCGCAGCGAACGCCTTGAGGATATAGCCGCCTGACGGCGCGCGAAACGGAGCTGTGCCAACAAAGGCGAATGTGGTTGAAGGAGAAGGATATGCATACCGGCAAGAAGTCCGTGCGCGTGCAGGCCGGCAAGTGGTTCGGGCCTGGTGCGGCGTTGCGTGTGATCGAGTTCAGTCGGGCGCCTTCGGATCGAAGGCGCTACGTGCGCATTGGCACGTTGCGGCCAGAAGGATGGGTGACGATCGTTTTCTTCCGGCACGATGACGGGTCGTGGAACGTCTTTCCACCAAAGACGGACATGCTGGGGATGCGTGCTTGCCAGCTCGCCGCATGAGCGACAGGCCAGGCGAGAGATCTATGGTTTATTGGTTTATAGGCTCCAGATGAACATCCTCGAATTGGCACAGGATGTCGGGATGCTGGTCGACCTTGACGGCAGGATCGGGGTACTGAATATCGAAGCGTCCATAGAACACTCGACGCCTTTCCGCGTCTTGCACATGCGTTAGAGTCGGCCTTGGCGAGAGGAGGGGCGGGTACACGGGCCACGGCATCGGGACGGCCTATTCACTGAGTGTCGTTGTTCGTGCCGGATTTACCCCCAATTGGAGACGAGGCGTCGAGGTGCGGCTTATCCGGAGCCATCAAGCACAAGCGACCAGTCGGCTCGATGAGCGCGATATCTCGTCTGCGTTGGCCGGGCACAGACGTGCCAGGTCAATACGACGCGAAACATCGTCGAGGCTACTGAATATCTGGAGGAGACTATGACGACCATCCTGCTTGCCGGCATGCTCGGCTTCCTTGTCATCGTTTTGATTGTGTTGACGCTGATGCGCATGGCCATGAAGCGTGATACCTTCGATTCGGGTGGTTGAGATGATCGCAGCGGCAGAAAAGAAGTTCCGCGTTCACGAAGAAGGCGCTTCATAGAGCTCGACGAAGCGGAGGCTTCTGGCAGCAGCCTGCGGCTCTCCTCGCTCAGCGCGATCGACTTGCCAGCGCGATCGAACAAACTGTATCCCAGGTCCTCCTCCAGCCGGCGTGCCTAAGTGCTCACGGCGGCAAGCCGCGCGCCGGCGGCGGAGAAAGAGGCGGCTTCCGCGACGACAAGGAAGGTGCAGAAGTAGCTGATCTTCTATCGAAACTTTTGATTCTTAGAACAGAAATAATTCGTTTCATATTACGAGTTCTGCTGACTACAATCTGTGCAACCGGAACACCGCAACACTTCTCCATCCCGCGCGAAAAAAAGACCCTTCTCATGAACGCAACTCCGCTGTTTCACCTGGCATTTCCCGTTCACGACCTGAGCGAAGCCCGCCACTTCTATGGCGAACTGCTGAGTTGCCCCGAGGGCCGCAGCTCCGATGCCTGGATAGATTTCAATTTCTACGGCCACCAGGTGGTCGCCCACCTGGCGCCGGAAGAATGCGGCCATCGCGCGACCAGCGCGGTCGATGGCGACGAGGTGCCGGTGCGGCATTTCGGCGCGATCCTGCCGATGGAAGAATGGGAAGCGCTGGCGGACAAGCTGCGCGCCGCTAATACGAAGTTCGTGATCGAGCCGCATGTGCGCTTTAAAGGACAGGTTGGCGAGCAGGCGACCATGTTCTTCCTCGACCCGTCGGGCAACGCGCTGGAGTTCAAGGCGTTCGGCGACCTCAGCCAGGTTTTCGCCAAGTAATTAATTCCTCCTCGTGCACGGGCCCACGTTGGCCCGCACGGAAACAGACACCGAAATGACCGAATTTGTTATCCAGCCCGCCGAGCAGGCGAGCGTCGCCGTGGCCGGCAGCAGCGCCCGCTTCCCATCCGCCGCGTGTTCTGCGTCGGCCGCAACTACGCCGCGCACGCCCGCGAGATGGGCAATGACCCGGACCGCGAGCCGCCGTTCTTCTTCACCAAACCCGCGGACGCCGTCGTGGCCGCCGAAGGGACGGTGCCCTATCCGTCGCTGACGGACAACCTCCACCACGAGATCGAATTGGTGGTGGCGATCGGCAAGGGTGGCGCCAACCTCAAGCCGGAGCAAGCGCAGGATCTGGTCTGGGGCTACGGCGTGGGTGTCGACCTGACCCGCCGCGACCTGCCGGACACCGCCAAGAAGATGCGCCGGCCCTGGGACTGGTCAAAGGGTTTCGATGGCCGACCTGAATCGCTTCTGGTGGGATGCGTACTTCTCGTGCAACTTCTGGCGGTTGCTTCCGGGAATTTCATATTCCGCTTCCCTATAAATCTATGTGCCGCTGCTTGAATATCACCGGCGCTCAGAGGAGCCCCCGATGAGAAAACGAATCGTCGTGTACCGGAAGGTGCCGCAGAGCGTGCTCGCGCTGTTGCGCGAACAGCATGACGTGATCGAGGTCGAACAGGTTGCTGCCGCAAGCCGCGCGCCGTTGATCGAAGCGCTCGCGCGGGCACATGGCATCCTCGGCAACCACATGAAGATCACGCCGGAGCTACTTGACGCCGCACCATTTTTGGAAGCAGCATCGACCATTTCCGCCGGATTCGATGCATTCGATGTCGAGGACCTGACGCGGCGCGGCATCGTCCTCAACAACACGCCCGACGAATTGACTGAAACCACCGCGGATCTCGCGTTCACCCTGCTGCTCGCGAGCGCGCGGCGTGTCGTCGAACTCGCCGAATGGACGCGGCGCGGCGAATGGCGTGCGTCGGTCGGAGCGGCTCAGTTCGGCGTCGACGTTCATCACAAGGCGCTCGGCATCGTCGGGCTCGGACGCATCGGCAGCGCCCTCGCGCGACGCGCGGCGCTGGGTTTCGGAATGGACGTGCTGTATTGCAATCGCACACGCAATCACGAAGCGGAAGAAGCCTACGGTGCGCAATGGCGCACGTTGCCGGAACTGCTAGCGCAGGCCGATTTCGTGTGCCTGCTGGTGCCATTGTCCGCCGCGACCGAGCGCCTGATCGGCGCGGCAGAACTCCGCCAGATGAAGCGAACGGCGATCCTCGTCAACTGCGCGCGCGGCCAGGTGGTCGACGAAGCCGCGCTCATCGAGGCGCTGCGGGAACATCGCATCCTCGGCGCCGGACTCGACGTGTTCGAGCGCGAACCGCTGCCACCGGACTCGCCACTGTTGACAATGCCGAACGTCGTCGCCCTGCCGCATATCGGCTCGGCGACGCAACAGACACGCGACGCGATGGCGTTACGTGCGGCCCGCAACCTGCTCGACGCACTCGACGGCCGTATCACCTCGACCTGCGTGAATCCAGAAGTGCAAGTTGTCCTTGAGGTCTCCCGACGCCACGCGGGATGAAGCCCCGCGCCCGATATCCCAGATCCCCAGTCGTTATATTTTAACGTTATATCTAATAACATCGTCCGACATCTTCCGTACACGTTAAGTGCATTGCGCACGATTTGGTCCAAGGTAAACCCGGAATCGCTGTGCTGGCAGTCGCGGATACCAGAGGGTATAGCCGCACCTTGCCTGGCACGCTCGGCATACATTCCACTCATTTCATAGGAGGATGTACGAATGAAACTGGTTAAAAGGGGCTTCGCGCCGCTAGCAGGCGCATTGCTTTTTTTCGGTATGGGCATCGCGCAAGCGGCAGGCATGCACGTGTCTTCCGCGTCGTTCGCGGATGGCGCGACGATTCCTGTGTTCCACGGCAACGATACGTCCGATTGCGGCGGCAAGGGCGTTTCTCCGCA
The DNA here is from genome assembly GCF_044627735.1 of Cupriavidus sp. CuC1. NCBI lineage: Bacteria > Pseudomonadati > Pseudomonadota > Betaproteobacteria > Burkholderiales > Burkholderiaceae > Cupriavidus > Cupriavidus sp. CuC1. The sequence continues at coordinate 14,112 of NZ_JBIUHC010000066.1, forward strand.
GGTGTCCTGGTCGAACCTGCCTGCCGGTGCCAAGTCGGTTGCCGTACTGCTTTCCGATCCCGACGGCGCGCTGGGGCTTGGCGTTTCACATTGGGTTGCGTACAACATCGCCGCAGATCGTGGGCAGCTCAAGGAGGGCGAAGGCCAGACCGACGGCCATGGCGCCACCATCGGCAAGAACGTCAGTGGCGAGGTCGTATATCGCGGGCCCTGCCCGCCGGCGGGTGACGCACCACACCATTACACTTTGACCGTGGTCGCGACGGATCTCGCGCCGTCCGCACTGCCGCCTGGATTGACCAGGGACGAACTCATGTCGGCGCTCAAGGGGCACGCGCTTGGTGGCCAGAGCGTCATCGGCAAATACAGTCGCTGAGCTGTCGTGACGATGCCCATCGCCAAAATTAGCGTTGCTACCGAACGGGAAGCGATGGACATTGGAGGGTTTTGTCGCGATAGGGGTGCGTAGTCGGCCGAACTCCGCGGGAGTGGTTTTGCTTATGCTGCCAGCGCGTAGAATTGCTGAGCAGCGGACGCAGTGCTCCTCTCGGAGCGCCGCATCTGACCCTCGGCGATCATGTGCATCAGTTCGATGCCGCCCAGAAGGATGCTGGCGCAGCTGAAATCCTTGAATCCCAGCATCGGCCGAATCACGCGCTTGATGGCCCGATGATCCTGCTCGACGATGTTGCTCGGGTATTTGAACTGCCGAATGACGATGGGTGCCTCCCGTTCGGAGTTGATGTCACGCAGTGCGGCCAGGTTGGCGGTGCTCCTGTCAATGGTCACCGTATCGGGGGCACCCCTTTTTTAGGAAGATCATCCAATGCAACAACGCAAACTCGGCACCTTCAACGTAAGCTCCATCGGTCTGGGCTGCATGAACCTGAGCCACGCCTACGGCGTGCCACCATCGCCCGAGCAAGCCGCAAAGGTACTGCTGACCGCTCTGGATGCTGGCGTCAATTTTTTTGACACGGCCGCCCTGTACGGCTTTGGAGCAAATGAGACGCTGGTCGGCAACGTCCTGTCCAAGCACCGCAACCAGTTCACCCTGGCCAGCAAGTGCGGCATGACCGGCGTAGACATCAGTGGCGATGGCAAGCCCGTGCGAGTCATCGACGGCCGCCCACAGACCATCCGGGCCACCTGCGAAGCCGCGCTCAAGCGCCTGCGTACCGACGTGATCGACCTGTACTACCTGCACCGCTGGGACAAAAAGGTACCCATCGAGGAAAGCGTGGGCGCCCTAAGCGATCTGGTGCGCAAGGGTTATGTCCGCTCCATCGGTCTCTCGGAAGTGTCGGCAACAACGCTGCGCAAAGCCCACAACGTACATCCCATCACCGCGCTGCAGACCGAATATTCGTTGTGGACGCGCAACCCGGAAATCGCCGTACTAGAGGCCTGCCGCGAGCTTGGCGTGGCCCTCGTCGCCTTCAGCCCTCTGGCGCGCGGCTTTTTGTGCGGTGAACTGACCGACATAGCCTTGCTCGACGCCAAGGACATCCGCCGCTCCATGCCGCGCTTTGCGCCCGAGGCTTACGCCGCAAACTTGTCGCTGCTGGACGGCTACAAGGCCATCGCCCGCGACGTCGGTTGCTCACTGGCACAGCTCTCGCTGGCTTGGCTGTTGCACCGTGGCAATGACATCATTCCGATCCCTGGCACCACCAGCGTGGCGCACTTATTGGATGATCTCGGGGCGATCGATGTGAAGCTCAGCGCAGATGCCATGGCCCGGTTGGAGTCACTGATCAACCAGCGGACCGTGGTGGGCAGCCGCTACAATCCGCAGGGCAACAGCGAGGTGGATACAGAGAGTTTCTGACCTGAGACGGGGTGTCCGCATTTGTGTGACTGCGTGCGTTCACCGGACGTTCGACACGAAGCAACAGGCGGTACTGGTCTGCGTAGCAGCGTGGGCCAGGCGCGTGGCGTCCAGCTTCTCTTGTAGCACCACGCTCGCTGCGCTGCCTCGAGTTCGGCCCGCACGATGGCGGTAGGACGACCACCAAAAACGAATGATCCGGCCCGGGGCCAGCGCTCATGCAGACCTCGCAAGCCGGCCGGCACGGCGACCGCGCGGCACGTCGCGGCCACCAGGGCCCTCCACGATTCAGGCTAGCGCCGGCACTGCCTCCTGGATCGGTTCGCGCAGCAGCACGAAGTAAGCCAGCGCCGCCGCCACGGCAACCGCCGCGCTGATGACGAACGCCAAAGAAAACGAGCCGCTGTACTGCACGCTGAAGCCGGTGACGATGGGCGCGACCGAGCCGGCCAGGTAGCCGCCGAAGTTCTGGATCGAGCCGAACGAAGCCACGCGCCTGGACGATATGACGGTGTTGACGATCATCCAGGCCGTAGCGCTGGCCATGTTGATGGAGAACAGCGCCAGGCATAGCAGCACGACGCAGCCCACCACATTGGTCACGAAGGCCACCATCAGGGTAAAGCCCGCCGCCGTCAGCAAGCCGGCGATGATGGTGAACTTGCGGCTGCCCAGGATGCTCATGCCACGCCGCACCAGCAGGTCGCATGCGCGTCCGGCGACCACCGTACCGATGGCGCCGAACAGGTAGGCCAGCGAGACCACCCATGCGGTCTTGTACAGGTCCATGCCGTGCTGCTTCTCGAAATACCCGGGCAGCCAGGTGAGGTGCAGCCAGAGCATGTAGATCACGCCCATGAAGCCGAGGAATGCACCCCAAGTGGTGCCGCGGCGAAACAGCATTGCCCAGTCGGCCAGCTGCTCGGACATGCTCGGCCGCGCGGCCCGCGCGCTCACCGGCTCGGCGCGGCCGCTACTGGCCATGTATTCGGCCTTGCTCTTGTAGAACACGAACCAGCAGCTGGCGAGCACCAGCCCTAGGACACCGCTGATGACAAACATGCCGCGCCAGCCGAAGTGCACCATGAACAGCGTCAGCAGCGGCGGCGCCACGCAGGGGCCGATGCAGGTGGACGACCACACCAGGCCCGTGGGCGTGCCCCGTTCCTCCGCGTCGAACCATTCGGCCAGCGCCTTGGCCGCCGATGGGAACACCGGCGCCTCCCCGATGCCCAGCAGCACGCGCAGGCCGATGAAGTTGCCGAAGCCGCTGGCGAAGCCGAACACGGTCTGGGCGACGGACCAGAAGATCAGCGACGCACCCAGGGCGATCTTGCTGCCCAGGCGGTCGATGATGATGCCCATGGGCAGTTGCGAGAAGGCGTAGGCGATCGAGAACGCCGACAGCAGGATGCCCATCTCCGACGGGCTGATTGACAGGTCTTTCTGAATCGAGGTGTTGGCGATGGACAGCGCGCTGCGGTCCAGGTAGTTCACCACGCCGATGAAGAACAGGAACACGACCGCGACAGTCTGATAGCTTTTAATTTTTCTCATTAATGTGTCTCCTTGATATGGAGTATGGGTCTGGCCCGTGCGGGCCTTTATCGACTGAGCGTTGCGGGGAACTCCTTGACCCCCATCCTCTGCGCGGCGGCCTGCAGGCTGGCCACCACGAAACCGGGCAGGTTCACGCCATCGCGCAACTGCGCCTCGCGCCGCGCCAGGCCCGCGGCCCCGGGTAGCCGCACCGGCCGCCCGGCATCCACCGGCGTGCTGGCGCAAACCTGATCCGCGAGGTGAGACGACTCCTCGGTAAAGCTCTCGAGCCCACCGAAGAAGGCCGGGTCGATGGCCATCGTGCACACGGATGCGCCCCATGCGTCGGGCTTGTCCTTGCGGCCGTGGCCGGCGAGGCCCGAGGTCAGCGCCTCCACCATCAGGCCCAGGGCAAAGCCCTTGTGGCCGAACGCGCGCCCGCCCAGCGGCAGGATGCTGCCGGGCGGCGTGGAGAAGAAGGCTTCCGGGTCATCGGTGAGCACGCCCTGGTTTGACATCAGCACCGGCTGCGGCAGCTTCTCGCCGGCGTTGCGTGTCTTGTTGACGAAGCCGTTGGTGATGGTGGACATGCTCACGTCGATCAGCACCGGCACCTGCCGGGTGGGAATGCCGACCGCGATCGGGTTCGGCGTGAACAGCGGCTCGATGCCGCCGTGGGCTGAGACCGAGGCCACCGACGGATCTGACGAATAGATCAGCGGGACCAGCCCTCGATCCGTCACGCGCTGGAGGTAGGCGGCAAGGCAGCCGATATGGTGCGAGCGCCGGACCACCGCGATGCCGATGCCATGGCTGGCCGCCGCCTCGCAGGCAAAGTCCAGCGCCCGGCTCACGCAATACGGGCCGAGCACGTAGTTGCCGTCGAACAGGGCAGACGATGCGCTTTGCGACAGCGTGCGAAACCGCATGGTGTCGACAATGGCGTGCCCGTCCAGAATACTGCCGAGGTAGCCGTTGACCAGGTTGGTGCCGTGGGTGGAATGGCCCAGCAGATCGCCCTCGACCAGCGTGCGGGCGACCACCGAGGCCAGTTCGGCTTGCGCACCGGCCTTGTCGAACAGGCCCTCGACGAACGCCAGCAGCGCGTCGTGGCCGTAGCGGCCGGTGTTCAGTTCAGTTTGCATCGAATCTCCTCCTGCCTTTGCTTTGTCCGCTCTCGTGGTGGTGGTGTGATAGCCCAAGCGCTCAAGCCAGGGCCTCGCGCGTCTCCACGCCGTCCACCAAGCGCTCGATCCCTAGCGGGTTGGCGTTCTTGAGTGCGTCGGGGAGCAAGGCGTCGGGGAAGTTCTGGAAACAGACCGGCCGCAGGAAACGATCGATGGCCAGCGTGCCCACCGAGGTGCCGCGCGCGTCGGAGGTGGCCGGATAGGGGCCGCCGTGGACCATGGCGTCGCACACTTCCACGCCCGTCGGGTAGCCGTTGATCAGCAGGCGGCCAACCTTCTCTTCCAGTAGCGCGAGGATGTCTGTGGACGCCAGCAGGTCCGCCGGCTCGCCGATCAGCGTGGCAGTCAACTGGCCGCGCAGGCCGTGCAAGGCGCGCATCAGTTCTTCCCGGTCAGCCACCTCCACCACCACCGTCGCCGGGCCGAAGACTTCCTCCTGCAGCAGCGCGTCGCCCTTCAGCAGGAGGCTGACATCGGCCTTGAAGACCTGCGCATGCGCTTGGTGGCCTTCTTGCTCGCTGCCCGCCAGGCGCGTCACGCCCGGGTGCGCCAGCAATGCCTCCAGGCCATGGCTGTAGCTGGCCAGCGCGCCGGTGTTGAGCATGGTCTGCGGGGCCACGTCCCGCAGCAGCCCGCAGAAGCGCTCGAGAAAGGCGCTGAGCTCAGCGGAGCGGATGCCGATCACCAGGCCCGGATTGGTGCAGAACTGCCCTGCCCCCAGCACCAGCGAGGCCGCCAACTCGCCGGCGACCTTGTCGCCGCGCGCCTGCAGCGCGCCGGGCAACAGCACAACCGGGTTGATGCTGCTCATTTCGGCAAACACCGGGATCGGGTGCTGACGCGCTGCGGCCATGTCACACAGGGCGCGGCCGCCCTTGAGTGATCCGGTGAAGCCCACTGCCTGGATGGCCGGATGCTTCACCAGCGTCTCGCCGACACCCGAGCCGAAGATCATGTTGAACACGCCAACAGGCATGCCGGTACGCCCGGCGGCGCGGAGGATGGCATCCGCCACCAGTTCCGCCGTGGCCATGTGGCCGCTGTGCGCTTTGAACACCACGGGGCAGCCGGCCGCCAGTGCGGCGGCCGTATCGCCGCCGGCGGTAGAAAACGCCAGCGGGAAATTGCTCGCGCCGAACACTGCCACCGGACCAACGCCGATGCGGCACTGGCGCAGGTCCACGCGCGGCAGCGGCGTGCGCTGCGGCTGTGCACGGTCGATGCGGGCACCGAGGAAATCGCCCCGCCGCAGAACGCGCGCGAACAAGCGCATCTGCCCGCTTGTGCGGGTGCGCTCACCCTGGATGCGCGCGGGCGGCAACGCGGTCTCGCGGCAGACGATGGCGATGAACGCCTCGTCCAGCGCATCCAGCTCATCGGCGATGGCATCCAGGAACTGCGCGCGGCGCTCGGCAGGCAAGCGACGATAGGCCGGGAATGCTGCGGCCGCGGCGTTGGCGGCGGCATCCACTTCCTCCACCGTAGCCTGGATGAAGCGCTGCGGCAGCACCTCGCCGGTGGTGGCGTCCAGGCTGCGCAAGATGACGGATCCGGCCGCGCTGCGGCCGCCACCGATGTAGTTGTAGCCGGCGTTGTCCGACATATTAATCTCCTTCGATATGATGTACCGGGATGTACCGGGATGTACCGGGCGCGCAAGCGTGCGCCCCGGGCATGAAGCGTGAAAGCGGGTTGCGGGTTGCCGGCTCAGGTCAATGCCGGCCGGACGAATGGCGCCGGCGTATAGCCTTGTGCGAGGCCCGTGCGGAGCCAAAGTCGACGCGGTTTGCTCCAGCTGCAGCCGGACCGGCGGCGGCTGGCTACGGCTTCAAGCGGGCGAAAGCGCAGAGTCTGTCGATTGCCGGCCAAGCGGCAATGGGCTGGGCCATGGATTGCATTGGGGGGGCTCCTCGGATGGCGCCCCCAACGTTCTGCCCGGGGCACATCCGGGGGGCTATCGTTTTTGTCTGGAGGCGCGCGTTGCGGCACTTCCACGGCCCCCATTCTAGAGGGACGCCCGATACCTTCCCAATGATAAATTTGGATTGAACAATAACCTCACGCTATCGAAATCAGGCCGGCGCCGCCGCATCGTCCGCCATGCCGCCAGCCATTCCACCCGTCGCCCCCTGCAGCAGGATCGAGGCGAACTCCCGGGCCGAACCGGTGAGCGGCTCATCCTTGCGCGTCAGGATGCCGTAGTCCTGCGGCGTGAGCACCAGGGAAGTGTCGAGCCGCTTCAGCAAGCCGCCCTGGATATGCATCTGGACCATGGACTCCGGCAGCATGGCGATCATCGGCCCGGACTGCAGCACCTGCAGGAAGGTATGCATCGAGATGGTCTCCACGGTGTTGGCCGGCGACGGGATCCCGGCATCGGCGAACGCCCGCTCCATGCGCGCGCGGATCGGCGTGCCTTGCGGGTAAAGGATCCATGGCCAGTCGCCGAGCTGCTCCAGCGGGGTCGGCGTGATGACGCACAGGGGATGCCGGCTGTTGACCACCATGCAGAACGGCTCTGGCTCCAGCGGCTGGAAGGCGAACAATTGCCGTTGGCGCTCCTCGGTGAAACGCGCCACCACCAGGTCGAGCTCCTTCTGTTCGAGCATCTCCAGCAGGTGGTCGCTGGTGTGTTCCACCACCTCGATGGACAGCAGCGGGTAACGTTCCTTGATCTTCACGATGGCCTCCGGCAGCACCAGGGAGGTGGCCGCAAAGATGGTGCCCACTTTCAGAAAGCCATGCCCGCCGCTGCGCAGCCGGTTCATCTGGTCGAGGAAGCGGTGCGCGTCGTTCAGCGCCATCTCCGCGAAACGCACCACCTGCGCCCCCAGCTCGGTGGGCGGCATGCTGCGAGGCAGGCGCTGGAACAGCGCGAAGCCAAGCAGGTTCTCAGTCTCGCGCAGCATCTTGCTGACGGCTGGCTGGCTGATGTTCATCTGCTCGGCCGTGGCGTGCATGTTGCTGGTACGTGCCAGCGTGTCGATCAGCACCAGATGCTTGAAACGGAGCCAATTGCAGAGATGGGAGAAAGCGAGGTCGGCCATGGATGCAATATGCCGGATTTGATAACCCAGCATTATCGAATGTTGAAAAATTGTCATTGGAGTTTATCAGCAGCCCTCTTTAATGTGGAGCGCCTGTACCCTCTCAGACCGCAAGACCGGTAGACGACCCATGCCCCACGTGCAACTCACGCTTTCCAACTCCCTGCCCGAAGACTGGGAACGCGCCACCCTGATCGGCCGCGCCTGGATTCCCGGCGAGATCGCCGGCCCCTCGCCCGTGGCGTTGCGCGCCGACGGCGTGTTCGACCTGTCCCGCTCCTTCGCCACCCTTAGCCAGCTTCTGGAAAACGATTCCCCCCTGCAAGCCGTGCGCAGCGTGCAGGGGCGCCTAGTCTGCAGCATCCAAGACCTGCTCGACAACAGCACCGGCGCGCCGGAACCGGCACGCCCCTTCCTGTTGGCGCCTGCTGATTTGCAGGTGATCAAGGCTGCCGGCGTAACCTTTGCCGCCAGCATGATCGAACGCGTGATCGAAGAGCAGGCCGCCGGCGACCCCGTCAAGGCCGAGAGCGTGCGCCAGATCGTCCAGGCCACCATCGGCGACAACCTGCGCGCCATCCGCCCCGGCTCGCCCGAAGCTATGCGCCTGAAGCAGCTCCTGATCGAACAAGGCATGTGGTCGCAATACTTGGAAGTCGGGATCGGGCCGGACGCGGAAGTCTTCACCAAAGCGCCCGTGCTGGCCAGCGTCGGGTCCGGCGCCGCCATCGGCATCCACCCGAAGTCCGAATGGAACAACCCCGAGCCCGAAGTGGTGCTGGCCGTCGACAGCCGCGGCCGCATCCATGGCGCCACCCTCGGCAACGACGTCAACCTGCGCGACTTCGAAGGCCGCAGCGCCCTGCTGCTCAGCAAGGCCAAGGACAACAACGCCTCGTGCGCCATCGGCCCTTTCATCCGCCTGTTCGATGAACACTTCACCCTGGACGACGTCCGCGCCTGCGTGGTCAACCTGGAAGTGGCCGGCGACGACGGCTACACCCTGCGCGGCGCCAGCTCCATGAACCAGATCAGCCGCGACCCGGCCGACATCGTCGGCCAGACGCTCAACGCCAATCACCAGTATCCGGACGGCTTCCTGCTGTTCCTCGGCACGCTCTTCGCGCCCACAGAGGACCGCGACCACCCCGGCGGCGGCTTCACCCACAAGCTGGGCGACCGCGTGAGCATCCGCAATGAACAGCTTGGCGGGCTACACAACGTGGTCACTCACAGCAGCCAAGCAACGCCGTGGACATTCGGCATCGGCGCACTAATGGCGAACCTAGTCAAGCGAGGCCTGCCGGTTGGAAAGCAAGGGTCTGCCTAGACATCGCGTGGTCCAATGCGAGTAGACCCTGTCGACAACCTGGGCTTAGCGCCATATTTGCAGCGCTGCCAGCGCAAAGCATGAACCGATGCTATGGTGCCGAGCCCGCCCCGGACTTCTTAGACAGCCTGACCAAGTGTATCCCGGTCAGGCCGGCGTTTCCTGGTACATCGGCGCGGTTGACGGATGCCGTCGCGATCGCGGTTGGTTCGTCTCTCGGCGGCGGCGTCGTGGACCGGCTTGGCATTCCAGCGGACTTCGAACTCGGTGCGGTTCTCGCGCTGGTTGGGCTTGCGATGCTCGGGAGCTTCCTCACCCCTCAAAGGGATACTGGCTCAACTTCTTTCCCAGGAGAAAGCCCTGGGACCCGACCGGACTGCCGCCAGAGCGTATAGGTAGCGTTTCCAGCAGCAAGCCGCTGAAGCGAGGTAAGGCATTAAGGAAGCGCTTTCCTGCAATTCTGCTCCATCACGCCTTGTCACGCCATGCTGCGCTCAAGCGCATGCGCGGCCGCCAGTACGCGTGCGTCGTCGCGGAGCGGGCCGATCAGCGTCACACCCACCGGCATGCCGTGCCCACCCATGCCGATGGGCACATGAACGCAGGGATTGCCCAGCAGGGTCCACATGCGGTTGAAGATCGGGTCGCCGGTAGCTGCCAAGCCTGCCGGCGCCTCGCCCTCGGCGCTCGGCGCGAGGACGATATCGACGGTATCGAACACGGCCTCGAATGTCCTGCGCGCGGCAGCCGCAAGGGCCTGGGCTGTGAAGTAACCGCTGCCATCGATGCTGCTGCCCGCGGCCAGCAGCGCGGCAAATGCGCTGCTGAAACCTTCGCGGTGCACGCGCATCTCCGGCGCGAACGCGGCGGCCGCTTCGTAAGCCATGATGTCGATCCGGGCTTGCGTCAGTTCGTCGAATACCCCAGGCAGCACGAGATCGCCCAACACGGCCCCCTGGCTCTCCAGGAAACGCGCGGCGTCGTCGAGCGCGCGACGGCTGTCGTCGCTTGCGCGTCTCCAGTGTGGCGTGCGGCAAATGCCGACGCGCAACCGTACAGCCTGCCCCGCTGGCGGCGCGAGCGGCAGGCGCGCGAGCGACCCGATGAAGAAAGCGGCATCGTCCACCGTGCGTGCCAGCGCCCCCACGGTGTCCAGGCTTGGCGCGAGCGACTTGATGCCGGCCGACGGCAGAGTGCCGTAAGTCGGCTTGTAGCCCACCACACCGCAATAAGCGGCGGGACGCACGATCGATCCTGCGGTCTGCGTGCCGAAGGCGATCGGCACCATGCCCGCCGCCACTGCCGCCGCCGAGCCGCTGGACGAACCACCTGGCGTGCGCGGTGCGTCCGCAGGCGCGCGCGGATTGCGTGTGACGCCGGGCTGGAAGGTCGCGAACTCGGTGGTGACGGTCTTGCCCATCACCACGGCGCCGGCTGCGCGCGCCGCAGCAACGCAGGCGGCATCCATGGCTGGCCGATGCGCCGCGTAGATGGGCGAGCCGTAGGTGGTGGGCATATCGGAGGTATCCATCAGGTCCTTCACCCCGATTGGCAGTCCGTGCAGCGTACCCTTAGCGGGACCCGCATCGAGTAGCCGTGCTTGCTGCAAAGCCAGATCCGGATCGAAATACTGCCAGGCAAGTATGCCGGGCTCAGTCGCCTCAATCTGTTCGATATATGCGCTTACCACCGCCTCAGCGCTGAGTTCGCGCCTCACCATGCGTGCCGCCAGTTCCCGCGCGGACAGTGCCAGGAAATCGTTCATGCAAGTTCTCCATTAGCCGAAATATGCCAAGCGCACTTCGTCATTGCTTGCCAGTACCTCAGACGTACCCTGTACCACGGCGCGTCCCTGCGACAGCACGTAGCCGTAGTGCGAAATAGCGAACGTTTGCCGCGCGTTCTGCTCGACAGGCACGACAATAATGCCCAATGCATCGATCTGCTTGATAACGTTGAAATTCTCTTTCAAATACAGCGGCGACAACCCCAGCGATGGCTCTCCGGCTGCGAAGTCTGGATCGAGCGCAGTCCTCGTCCGAACTTTACGTGAACGAAGCCGCGCAGCGTGCGCGCGCTTACGATTTGGAAAGAATCCCTATAGGCTAATGACAAATGGTTGCGAGCATTTCTGTGCTTGGTGCCTCTATGGTGCAAGCCGTAGCGAACAAGCGCATGCATGCATCATCGACTCGCGTGTCGCCCTGCGGATATCGGCACCATCGAAGCCACCCCAGTCAATTAGCGCGCACGTTCGCGTCTTTAACCACTCTCGCCCACTTTGCCACATCCGTTTTCATCATCGCGGCGAGCTGCTCCGGTGTGCTAGCCTCCAAGATGGCGCCCTGACTACCCAGACGCGCCACCAAATCGGGCGCTGCAACCACCTTCGCCATCTGTGTGTTCAGCAATTGGACGATCTCTTTCGGCGTGCCAGCGGGAGCAAGCAATGCGAACCTGTTTTTGGCGTCGAAACCGGGCAGACCGGCTTCGGCAAGAGTTGGGATATTTGGACTCGTAGGCAAGCGTTTATCGCCCACGACCCCCAGCGCCTTCAGTTTTCCATTTCTCACTAACGGCATGGACGAAGGAACGCTGTCAAAAAAAACGGAAACGTTCCCCGCCAGTAGGTCCGGCATCACATTATTGCTACCCTTATAAGGGACGTGCAGCATATTTATTCCGGCAGCAGTCATGAACAATTCAAGCTCTAAATGAGACGGGGTGCCATTTCCTTGGGAAGCCGCCGTTAACTGTCCAGGTTTTGCTTTGGCCAGGGCGATAAGTTCCTTGACCGAATTTGCCGGGACAGATGGGTGCACTACCAGCATGTGCGGCACATGGCCAACCAGCGAAACAGGCGCGAAGCTTTTCATCATGTCGAAGCCAAGCTTGCTGTAAAGGTTTACCGCAATAGCAAGCGAGCCGGATGCCAACAGCAATGTGTAGCCATCGGGAGTAGCCTTGGCAACCAAGTCTGTTCCGATGGTGCTCCCTGCACCAGGCTGGTTCTCCACCAATACCGTTTGGCCGAGACCTTCCGACAACTTCTGGGCGATGGCACGACCCATCACATCCGTCGCACCAGCGGGTGGAAACGGCACAATCAACTTGATCGGCTTGATCGGATATTGCTGCGCCATCACAACATTCCCGCTAGTAGCTAATACGAACATGGATAGCACTAGAGTTACCAGACGAACAATCTTTTTTCCCATTGAAATCCCCCCTTTTCCTGACTCAATTTCACTCCGAAATCGATTTGAAACGACGAAATAACCATGCAATATCTATGCCGACGTCATAGAGAGAATCCTGCATCAATTCGGCAAGGAATCAACTTTTCCCAGAGGCAATTGCTCCGTCATGGAGTGGGCATAACAATTGACTGCGGGCGACCACCGGCTATCTGGACGAGCGAGCGACCAAGTGTCTCGCTACAGTTACAAAGGCTCAATTCGCAGTCGCTATGACAGCGGGGCGAAAGCGCGGGGCATAAATCTGAAACCATGAACTTTATGCGGCCGCAGGGGGGATACGGTCATGCCAGCCGGTCGCCTGCTGATAGGCGTGGCCGATACGCAGCGCCAGCGCTTCCTGGTAACCACCGCAGGCGATTTGCAGGGAAGTCGGCAACCCCCCGGCGGTAAAGCCGTTCGGCAGTGACAATGCGCACATTTCGAGAATGTTGGCGAAGCGCATGAAGCGGGTCGGCGTGGTCTTCTGATCCACCTCTTGCAGCGGCATTGCCGCCGTCGCCGTGGATGGGGTCAGGAACGCATGGACGCCGGTCAGCGCGGCTTCCATCAACAGCTTCATTTCGTCCCGGTGGCGCAGCGCGGCCAGGTAATCGGTGGCCGAGAGGCCGGCTCCGGCGAGCAACCTGCTGCGCACGAACTCGTCAAGTTTCAGGCTGCGATCCTCGACGGTCGGACCGCGCAGGAAATACGATTCCGACTGCATGATCTGTGTCATCGACACAAAATCGACGAGGCGGAACGGCAGAGTGATGTCGACGATTTCTGCGCCGAGTCCCGCCAGCACTGCCAGCGAACGGTCGTAGGCATCCAGCACGTCGGCCTCGACGCCAGTGCGTTCCGCCGCCGGCAGACGCGCGAGCCGCAGACCGCGCACGCCGTGCTCCAGGGTCGGCATCGGATCGGTCGCCTGACGGCCGCGCGTGACGGGATCCAGCGGGTCCGGCCCTTGCAGCAGATCGTAAAGCAGCGCCACGTCCCGCACTGTACGGGCCATTGGGCCGGGTGTGTCGAGACTGGGGCTGAGCGGCAGGATGCCGTGCGTGCTGATGCGGCCGATCGTCGTTTTCAGGCCGGTAATGCCGCACCAGGAAGCTGGCATGCGGATCGAGCCGCCGGTGTCGGTGCCGAGCGCCCAAGGCGCCAGGCGCGCCGCAACCGCGACGCCGGAGCCGCTGCTCGATCCGCCGGGCGTACGCGGTGTCCTGGCGTCCCATGGATTCCATGGCGTGCCCATATGCTGGTTTGTGCCCCAGGCGCCGCAGGCGAATTCCACCGTCTGCGTCTTGCCCAGCACAATCATGCCTTGATTGACCAGCCGACGCACTACCGTCGCGGTGGTCGTCGCGCGATGATTCAACCTGCTGGCCGAACCTCCGGTGGTGATCCGCCCTTCGATGTCGATGATGTCCTTGATCGCGATCGGAATGCCGTGCCAGGGGCCGAGCGCATGGCCTGAGCGTATGGCCATATCGGCGGCTTCCGCCGCCAGCCGCGCTTCGGGCGCATAGACTTCGACGAAGGCATGCAGTTTCGGATCATATGTTGCGATCCGCGCCAGCAATGCATCCATCAGATCGACCGGCGAGAGACGCCGCGCGGCAACGTCCCACGACAGAATATGCGCGGGAGACAGAAGAGGATCGTTTGTCATATTTTCCTAATGCATACTGACCAGGGTCAGGTCGAGCAGCCATGATTGCGCCGGGACAAAGCCATGCACCTTCTTGTTCATCGCGCGCGGGTTCAGGTCATGCACCACGTAAAGCCATGGCGGATTGTCCACCAGGCGTTCATGCGCGGCGCGGTAAGAGGCCAGGATCATTGCCGGATCCGTTGCCTTCGCCGCCGTGTCCAGCGCCGCCTCGAATCTGTCGTCTTTCCAGTGCTCGAAATTATTGCCCGCCGGCGTAGCGTTGGCCGCGGCAAAATAACGCGCCATCAAGCCGATGTCGGTCGTGGCCGAACTGGGATTGACCGCCATCGCACCGTGCAGCCCGGGATTGTCGGGCGCAAGACGCGCTGTGCTCGACAGCACCTGCCACTCCACCACATCGAATTTCACATCCACGCCGCAAGCCTGCTTCAGGTTCTGCTGCAGTTGTTCGTTCATCGGCAGCGGCAGCATCTGGCCGGAGCCGGAATTGGAAATCATCACCTTGAACGACAACGGCTTTTGCGCGGTATAGCCGGCTTCTGCCAGCAAGGCCTTGCCTTTCGCGGGATCGAAACTGTAGCGATTGGCCGGTTTGCCGAATGCCGGATCATTCGGCTTGAGCCAGCCGACCGCGGGCTCGGCGGTGCCGTTGAGCAGCGACACAATGGCGGGGCGGTCGACGCAATAGTTCAGCGCCTGCCGCACGCGCACATCCTTGAATGGACTGTTCGGGGCGCCCATGTTGTACATCCATGGCCAGACATGCGGATAGGAATTGGTCGAGATGGTGAAACCGGCAGCCTTGAGCGACGGAACGCCGTCGGGCGGCGGCACTTCAATCCAGTCCACTTGACCCGAGCGCAACGCAGCCAGACGGGTGTTGGCTTCCGGTATCGGCCGCAGCAGTATGGAATCGACCTTGGCTTTGTGTCCGGCATCCCAGTAACCGTCCCAGCGCGCCAGCCGCACCGATTGGCGCGGCGTGATCCGAGTGATGCGGAACGGCCCGGTGCCGGCGGCCGGCAGCGTGGCCACGCGGGCCCAATCGTGGCCCGCCTTCTCGAACGAGGCCGGCGAAGTGAACAGCACGTAGACCACCATTAATGGGAAATAAGAAGTCGGCGCGGTCGTGGTGAGCGCAACTATGTTGTCGTCGATCTTCTTATAGCTGGCCAGCAGCGGTACGCGGGCGCGGGTGATACCGGCGGCCCCCGCCTCGAACTGCGGACTTTCCTTTTTGAAGTAGCGATCCAAATTCCAGATCACTGCATCCGCATTGAAATCGGTGCCGTCATGAAACTTCACGCCGCGCCGCAGGTGGAAGATCCAGGTCCTCTTGTCGCTTTTCGCCTGCTCCCAGCTTTCGGCCAATCCCGGCCGTATGGTTGCCAGGCGGTCGGAATGGCTCAGATCCCACAACACCAGTCCTTCGAAGATCGGATAGCCGAGAAAGCGCATGCCCTCCCAACCGTTATTGGGCATGCCGGTGGTGGTCGGGATATCGGCTGCGGTCATGGCGATGCGCAGCGTCTCTTCGGCCTGGGCCGGCGAGACCAGCGCGGCGGCCAGGCCCAGGGCCAAGGTCCAACCGGGGAGAACTCCACGGAAGCGACGAGTGTTCATGAATGGTTTCCCTATTGTTAGTGCAGACTGAGCAGACTCAGATCGACGAACCATGACTGCGCCGGCACGAAGCCATGCACCTTCCTGTTCATCGCGCGCGGGTTCAGGTCATGGACGACGTAGAGCCATGGCGGATTGTCCACCAGGCGTTCATGCGCGGTCCGGTAGGAAGCCTGGATCGTTGCGTTGTCCGTTGCATTGGCCGCCATATCCAGCACCGTCTCGAACTTCGCGTCTTTCCATTGCGAGAAATTCGAGCCGGCCGGCGAGGCGTTGACCGCTGCGAAATAGCGCGCCATCGCGGCGATGTCGGTTGTGGGCGAGCTGAAATTGAGCGCCATCGCGCCGTGCAGCGCCGGATTGTCCGGGTCCAGACGCGCCGCGGTCAGCAGCACTTGCCACTCCGCGACATCAAACTTCACATCCACGCCGCAAGCCTGTTTCAGGTTCTGCTGCAGCTGTTCGTTCATCGGCAGCGGCAACATCTGGCCGGAGCCGGAATTGGAGATCATCACCTTGAACGACAGCGGCTTTTGCGCGGTATAGCCGGCTTCTGCCAGCAGGGCCTTGCCTTTCGCGGGATCGAAACTGTAGCGATTGGCCGGTCTGCCGAATGCCGGATCATTCGGCTTGAGCCAGCCGACCGCGGGTTCGGCGGTGCCGTTGAGCAGCGACACGATGGCTGAACGGTCAACGCAATAGTTCAGCGCCTGCCGCACACGCACATCCTTGAACGGGCTGTTGGCCGCGCCGATGTTATAGAACCACGGCCAGACATGCGGATAGGAATTGGTCGAGATGGTGAAACCGGCGGCCTTCAGCGACGGAACGCCGTCGGCAGGCGGCACTTCGATCCAGTCCACTTGCCCCGAGCGCAACGCAGCCAGACGGGTGTTGGCCTCCGGTATCGGCAGCAGCAGTATGGAATCGACCTTGGCTTTATGTCCGGCATCCCAGTAACCGTCCCAGCGCGCCAGCCGCACCGATTGGCGCGGCGTGACTTGCGCGATGCGGAACGGCCCGGTGCCGGCGGCCGGCAGCGTGGCCACGCGGGCCCAATCATGGCCCGCCTTTTCGAACGAGGCCGGCGAGGTAAACAGAATATAGACTGCCGTAGACGGAAAATATGAGGCTGGCGTGGTTGTGGTGAGTGCAACCGTGTTGTCGTCGATCTTCTTGTAGCTGGCCAGCAGTGGCACGCGCGAGCGCGTGATGCCGGTGGCTCCGGCCTCAAACTGCGGACTCTCTTTTTTGAAGTAGCGATCCAAATTCCAGATCACCGCATCGGCATTGAAATCGGTGCCGTCATGAAATTTCACGCCACGCCGCAGGTGGAAAATCCAGGTCTTCTTGTCGTTTTTCGCCTGCTCCCAGCTTTCGGCCAGTCCGGGCCGTATGGTTGCCAGGCGATCGGAATGTGTCAGATCCCACAACACCAGTCCCTCGAAAATCGGATAGCCGAGGAAGCGCATGCCTTCCCAGCCGTTATTGGGCATGCCGGTGGTGGTCGGGATATCGGCTGCGGTCATGGCGATGCGCAGCGTATCTTCGGCCTGGGCCGGCGAGACCAGCGCAGTGGCCAGGCCCAGGGCCAGGGTCCAACTGGCGAGAACTGGACGGAAGCGACGAGTAATCATGAACGTTTTTTGGATATATAGTTAGTGTCGGTGTCAGGCGTGCGCCGGCCTAGGCCCGTACATCCATGGCTGAGCGCAAGCCGTCGCTGACCATGTTGAAGCCGATGCTGGTAGCGAAGATGCAGAAGCCGGGCAGCATGGTCAGCAGCGGTTGGGTGTAGATCGCACCGCGCAAGGTATTGAGCATCAGTCCCCATTCCGCGTCCGGCGGTTTGGTGCCGAGGCCCAGAAAGGAGAGACCTGCGCCAAGGATCATCGATACGCTGATCAAGCTGGTCGCGTACACGAAAATCGGGCCGAGTACATTGGGCAGCACGTGCACGCGCACGATGGTGAAGCTGCCGGCGCCGCTGGCCCGCGCGGCCTCGATATAGTCGAGCTCCCGAACGCTGGTGGTGACCGTTTCCGCGACCCGGATGATCGGCGGAATGAAGACTAATGTGAGCGACAGGATGATGTTGAAGATGCCGCCTCCCAGCGCGCCGCTGATAGCGACCGCGAGCAGCACCGAGGGAAAGGCGAAGAACACGTCGGTGGCACGCATGATCATCATGTTCACACCGCCGCCCGCAAAGCCGGCGATGATGCCGAGCAGACCGCCGATGGCAAGGGCGATGATGACCGGGGTGATGCCGAGAAACCAGGAGGTGCGCCCGCCGTAGAGCAAGCGCGTAAGCATGTCGCGCCCGAGCTCATCGGTGCCGAGCGGATGATGCTCGAAACCGATCGGCATCAGGCGGTGCAGCATATCGCCCTGGAAGGGATCGTTGGAAGTGAGCTCCGATGCCAACAGGATCGCCGCGAACATAAGCAGCAAAATGACGCCAAAGACGATGGTCGTCTTGTCGCGCCGCAGCCGGCGCGACACGCCATGCCAGTAGCCGTGGCTTTGCGATGCTTGTTTGATTTGGATCGTGAGATCCGCCGGGGTAGTCGAAATGCCGGTCATGAGCGTTTAATCCTTGGGTCAAGGGCGGTCTGGAACAGATCGACCAACAGGTTGAGTGCAACGAAGCACATGGCCAGGACAAGGATCGTGCCCTGCAGCACAGGGATGTCGCGCTGGAAGATAGCGTTGTTTAGCAGAAAGCCGGTGCCGGGCCAACTGAACACTGTTTCGACCAGAATGGAGCCGCCCATCAGATAGCCGAGCTGCAGTCCCATCACCGCGGACGCGTTCGGCGCCGCATTCTTGACCACGTGGATGAAGATGTCACGCCGCAACATGCCTTTTCCGCGCAGCGTTGTGATGAAGTCCTGATTGAGGATCTCGACGACGATGCCGCGCACGGTGCGGGTAATGATGCCCATCGGGATAGCTGCCAGCGTCACTGCCGGCAGCACCAGATGCTGCAGATGATCCAGGTCCCACAACCATACCGCGGATCCGTCGGGCCCCGCCCCCATCGCCGGCAATGCATTCAGGATGACGCCGAATATCACCACCAGCACCATGCCGAGCCAGTAATGCGGCAGCGATACGCCGGCCACCGCGATGCCGACCAGGGTGCGGTCGATCCAGGTACCGCGGAATGCTGCGGCGAGTCCGCCGAACAGCGAGCCGAACACGAAACCGAGCGTGGCTGCGACCATCGAAAGCCGGTAGGTGTTGCCTATCGCATCCGAGAGATCTTCCAGCACAGGCCGGCCGCTGGCGAGCGAGCGCCCCAGATCTCCGTGTACGACGTGCACAAGCCAGATCCCGAATTGCACCGGCAGCGGTTTGTCGAGTCCGTAGTCGTGTTTGAGTTGCACCACCAGCTCTTGCGGTGCGTCGGGCGGCACGATGGCGTTGATCGGATCCCCCGGCGCGATATGCACAAGCATGAAGCAGACGAGGCTGACCGCAAGCGCAATCGGGATGGTATAGATGACCCGGCGCAGCAAGTAGAAAATCACAGGTAACTCCCTCGTGTTCTAGATATGGTCAGACGGCGTCCGGCACGAGCACGCAACGCGTGGCGCGGCTTGGGGAGCGCCTGCGCAGCGCAGGCGTTTCGGCCAGGCATGCTGCTTCGGCCTGGGCGCAGCGCGGCGCAAAGGCGCAGCCTTGCGGCAACCGTTCGAGGTTAGGCGGCGCGCCGAGGATGGTTGCGAGGCGTTCGCCGCGCATGCCGGGGTGTACCGTCGCGCCGAGCAGCCCCTGCGTGTAAGGGTGCAGCGGCCCGCGCATGATTTCACGAGTCGTCCCCTCCTCGATGAAGCGGCCGGCGTACATGACCGCGATCCGGTCGCCGATTTCGCCGGCCACGCCGAGGTCGTGCGTCACGAAGATCACGCCCATTCCCAGTTCTTTTTGCAGCCGCCGCAGCAGTAGCAGGATCTGGATCTGCACGGTGGCGTCGAGCGCAGTGGTCGGCTCGTCGGCCAGCAGCAGCTTCGGGCGGCAAGACAGCGCCATCGCAATGACGGCGCGCTGGCGTAATCCGCCCGAGAGTTCGAAAGGATAGGCATTAAGTCGTTGCTTGGCGGAGGGGATCTGCACCAGCTCCAGCAGATCGAGCGCGCGGCGATCGGCCTCTGCGCGGCTGATACCCTCATGCCGGACGATGGTCTCGGCGATCTGGGTACCGACCTTGAAGACCGGGTCCAGCGCTGTCATCGGCTCCTGATAGATCATCGAGACGACGCCGCCGCGCAAATCGACGAGCTGCCGTTCAGAGGCGGCGATCACATCCTGGCCAGCGATTCGCATGGCACCGGACATCACCGTTTTACGCGGTGGGTTCAGGCGCATCAACGAACGCAACATCACCGATTTTCCCGATCCGCTTTCGCCCAGGACACAAAGCGTCTCACGCGGCGCGAGGTCGAAATCGATGCCGTTGACGGCGCTCACCGTCGCGTCCTTGGACACGAAACTGACCTTCAGGTCGCGTACTTGTACTAGTGGTTCCATGTTGCCCCTTAAGCTGCGACGTGCAGTGAACGGCTGTGGCCGCTACCGCGTTCGGCCATCAGACAGGCCGCGAAATGGCGGTCGCTGACAGCCGCCAGGGCCGGGCTCTGCTCGCCGCAGACCTGTTCGGCATGCGCGCAGCGAGTGCGAAAGTGGCAACCCGAGGGCGGGTTGACCGGATTGGGAGGATCACCGGCCAGCGGCGGCTCGTTGGCGCGCTGCTCCGGATCCATCGATGGCCGGCTGGCCAGAAGCGCCGCGGTATAAGGATGAGCCGCGTCGGTGTAGATCGCGTCCGCGGGTCCGATTTCCACCACGCGCCCGAGATACATCACCAGTACGCGGTCCGACATATGCTGGACCACATTGAGGTCGTGACTGATGAACAGATAGCTCAGGTCGTATTGCGCCTTCAGGTCGACCAGCAGATTGAGCACTTGAGCCTGAACCGATTTATCGAGAGCAGAGACCGGCTCGTCGAGAATGAGCAGGCGCGGCCGCAGCGCCAATGCGCGGGCGATGTTGATGCGCTGGCGCTGGCCGCCCGACAGTTCGTGCGGATAGCGGCGGCCGAACTGGGTGGGATTGAGTCCCACCGCAGTCATCAATTCATGCGCGGCAGCGAGAGATTCCCGTTTGCCCAAGCCATGCACCTGCGGCGCAAAAGCGACAATATCTTCAATGGTCAGCCGGGGATTGAGCGAAGAATAGCTGTCCTGAAACACCATCTGCACCTGGCGGCGGTAGTCTTTCATCGTCAGCCCGCGCGATCCGACAGTCTGTCCGTCGAATGTTATTTCTCCCGCGGTCGGCTGCATGAGGGCCATGATCAGCCGGGAGGTGGTGGACTTGCCGCAGCCTGATTCGCCGACGACGCCTAGCGTCTCGCCTTTGCGCAGTTCGAAGTTCGCGCCGGCGACCGCTTGAACCTTGCCTGGGCTGCGCCCGAACAGGCCACCCTTCAGAGGGAAATGCTTGATCAGGCCCTGAACGCTTAGCAACGCCTGCGCAGGCCCCCCAAGATCGGGAATTTGTTTGAGTGTTTCGGACATGCTTTTCCCAAGTTGATACATGGGATCGCTTGTGCAAGTAGCATGCCAGTATTTCACATATTGCATTCATTATTCGAACCTAGCACAAAGCGCTAGCGCATATACCGCCTGGACGGCAGCCGTATGCGCGCACCTGCCCGCCCATACGCACCTAAAAGCATCATATGTGTGCCTATAATATTGCATCGTGAATGCAAAACGCAGGTGCCGCATCTGACCGGATTGCCATCCTTGTGGTGATCGGATGCCGCTACGTAGCCACCGTTGCCCGGGATGAACGTTATCCATGCATCACTTCGCTGATGTGGTCGTGACGCAAATTGAAGCACCAGCTGCGATTTTTGCAAGGCGATGCTGGTATTGGGCACACGGAACCGAAGCCCTTGAAGTTCGATTGAATAGACGAAACTATCTGCCGTTGAGATTCGCCATGGTCAGGTAGTACCGTGCCGCCGCCAGGCGGTTTGCCGATGCGGGCCGGCACTGCGCGCTCGGGGTCGATCGGCTTGGCGCGTTTTGCCAGATGGGCACGTTGAGCAGGTCGGCCTCTTCCAAAGTTGATACATGGGATCGTGCGCGCAAGTAGCACGGCGCCATTTCGGATGTTGCATTCAATATGCGAACAAAGCGCGAACAAAGTGCGCAACGATTTGCACACTGCGTTCGCACCTAAATGACGCACTGTATGCACCTAAACGAATCGTTCGGTGCACCTATACATTGCATATTGAATGCAAACAGGAGAATCAAATTCCGACGGGGTAGCCATCCTTGCGGTGATCGCATGCCGCTACATAGCCGCCATTGTCCAGGCGCAGAGCCGCCTGGGCGCTGCCGAACTCAGTATCAAAACGTTTGGCAACCGTGATCGGATGCCCGCGTGATGTCAGTCCTTCAATCACCGCTTGCGGCATATTCCATTCGACGGTAACGCCATGGTTGTCGTCAAGTACGCGCCAGCGCGGCGCATCGCTAGCCGCCTGCGGATTCAGCCCCTGATCAACCATGCGGGAGACCATCTGCATATGACCCTGCGCCTGCATGGATCCGCCCATGAGGCCAAAGCTCATCAGCGGCCGGCCGTTTTGCATCAGGAAGCCGGGGATGATGGTGTGGAATGGACGTTTTCCAGGCGCCACCTCGTTGGTATGGCCATCACGCAAATTGAACCCCCAGCCGCGATTTTGCAAGGCGATGCCAGTATTGGGCACCACCACGCCAGAACCGAAGCCCTTGAAGTTGGATTGAATAAACGAAACCATCATGCCGTTGCGATCCGCCGTGGTCAGGTAGACGGTGCCGCCGCCAAGCGGCTTTCCGATGCGGGCCGGCGCTGCCCACTCGGGGTCGATCAGCTTGGCGCGCTTTGCCAGATATGCCGGGTTGAGCAGGTCGGCCGCTGTTACTTCCGTCATGTGATCCACGTCGCCGACGTATTCATGCAAGTCGGCAAAGGCCAGTTTCATTGCCTCGATCTTCAGATGCATCGCCAGCGCGCTATCCTGGTCCATGATCTTCAAATCGAAATGCTCAAGCATGCCCAACGCCATCTGCGCCGCAATGCCTTGACCGTTAGGCCCGATCTCGTACAGTTCAACATCCCGGTAGCGGATGCTGATCGGCTCGACCCAGTCCGCCTTATGCGCGGCGAGGTCGGCTTCAGTGATCGCGCCGCCGGTATTGCGCGCGTGGTCGGCGATCGCACGGGCCAGTTCGCCATGGTAAAAGTCGTCGCCCTTGGTGCGCGCAATTCGCTCGAGTGTATTTGCCTGTCCCGGGCAAATGAAGCGCTCGCCCTGAAGCGGTGCCCGGCCGTTGGGGGCAAGCGCTTCGCGGTAGCCCGGCTGATCGATCAGTTCGTCGACCTGTTTTTGCCACTGATTGTGGACATTGTGCGAAACCAGATAGCCTTCACGCGCATAGCGCAGCGCCGGTTCGAACAGCTCTTCGAACGGCAGGCTGCCAAAGCGCTCCCACATGGCGCGCCACGCTGAAACGGTGCCTGGCACGGTTACCGAGTCCCAGCCCCGCTTCGGCATCTCCTCGTATTTTGAAAAATACTCGCGCGTCCATGCGGCCGGTGCGCGGCCCGATCCGTTCAAACCGTGCAATTTGTTGTTGCCATCCCAGATCAGCGCAAACGCGTCGCCGCCGATACCGTTGTTGCACGGCTCGACCACAGCCAGGGCGATTGCCGTGGCAAGCGCCGCATCGGCCGCATTGCCGCCGCGCAGCAGCATCTGCAAGCCGGCCGCGGACGCAAGCGGCTGCGAAGTCGTCACGACGTTGTCGGCGACCAGCGGCAAGCGCTGCGACGTGTAGGGGAAGGTCCAGAATGCGCTTTGATTCGATTGCATGTTGTCTTGATGTAAATAGCAGCCGACGCGAAGTCTGGCGGCGGCAAGCCGTTCAGCTAAGTACGGCGGTTGAAAAAAGTCGGCGCACTTAGGCGCTTCGACGGAA
This sequence comes from Cupriavidus sp. CuC1, assembly GCF_044627735.1. Lineage (NCBI taxonomy): Bacteria > Pseudomonadati > Pseudomonadota > Betaproteobacteria > Burkholderiales > Burkholderiaceae > Cupriavidus > Cupriavidus sp. CuC1. Next base: position 37,634 of record NZ_JBIUHC010000066.1, read on the forward strand.
GATATGCGGTCAAAGCCGCGCATGTCGGCATTCACGAACTGCACGACACCAGGGAATTTCTCTACCGGCTGATCCGGCGGCTCTCCTCCTGACCGGCTGGCTCTGAGATCGCCTCATAGAGTGCGGAGGCGACGCCGCCGGCGACCAGTGCCGAGCCGTAGTGGTCAACGACCGAGCCATACAGGATCTCTGGCGCGCCGCCCTGCTTGCCCTGCAGCGTGCACTTGCCGGTCATGGTCTGCAGGACCTGGTCGTAGCCGGCCTTGTGCTTGAGCGGGCCGTCTTCGCCATAGCCCGTCACGGCGCAGTAGATCAGGCATGGATTAACCGGTTTGAATTGTTCGTAGGCAATGCCCAGCCTTGGCGGCACGGTGGGCAGGAAGTTGTGCACCAGCACGTCGGCGACGCGGACCAGCGCCGTCAGCCGCTGCAGGTCCTCGGCTTGCTTAAGGTCGAGCACCACGCCCAGCTTGCTGCGGTTGACACCAAGGATTGCGCTGCTCTCGGCCTCCAGCGAGGACGGATACTTGCGCAGGTTGTCGCCGGCGGGCGGCTCGATCTTGATGGCCTCGACGCCCTGGTCGGCCAGCAGGGAGCAACCAGAGGGGCCCGCTATGTATGCGCTCAGGTCCAGCACGGGCAGTCCGGACAGCGGGCCTGGCTTGCCGGTGCGCTCGCTCGGCGGCGCAGCGCGGTCATCGTTTGGGGAGCGCATGGAAATCTCCGGGCAATTGGCAGTGTGGGCAACGCGAAAACACATCGACCCATATCAGTCCACGATGATGTTCTGTCGCTTGGCGAGCGCCCGCCACCGCTCCACGTCCTGCTCGATGGTGGTGGCGAACTTGGCCGGCGTGACGGGCCTGGCTTCGGCGCCTTCCTTCAGGAAGGCCGCCTTGATCTCAGGCTTGGACAAGATAGCGTTGACGGCGGCGTTGAGCTGGTTAACGATCGCCGGCGGCGTGCCGGCCGGCCGGCGCCAGCAGGCCCCACCAGAGCTCGAACTCATAGCCCGGCACGGCGCTTGACATGGGCGTGAGTTCCGGCGCGATCGGGCTCGGCTTGAGGCTGGTGATGCCAACCGCGCGCACCTTGCCGACGCGGATCATCGGCAGCAGCGATGGGCCGGTGGAGATTAGTAACTGCGTCTGGTTGCCGATCAGGTCGGTCAAGGCGGGGGGCATGCCGCGATACGGGACATGCGTGATGAACAGGTTGCCGGCCATGGCCTTGAGCAGTTCGGTGCCGAACTGGTTGACCCCGCCCGGCCCGGACGAGGCGTAGTTGTACTTGCCTGGCTTGGCGCGGATCGCGGCGATCAGTTCCTGCGGTGTCTTGGCGGGGAATGCATTGTTGACCGCGACGATGAACGGCCCTTGCGCAAACATCGCCACCGGCGCGAAGCTCTTGACCGCATCGAACGGCAGTTTAGCCTGCACTGCGGCATTGGTCGTCATGCTGGACGACACGGCGACCAGCGTGTACCCGTCCGGCGCGGAATTGGCAACGATGCCGGTGCCAGTATTGCCGCTGGCGCCGGGGCGGTTGTCGATGACGACAGGTTGCTTGAGCTCCTCGCCGATCCCCTTGGCGACGATGCGCGCGAAGATGTCGTTGGAGCCGCCTGGCGGATAGGGCACGACAATGGTGATGGGCCTGGTCGGATACCCGCCCTGCGCGAAGACTGCGCCGGAGACCAAGCTAGCAATTAGCGTGGCGGCGAACGCCACGCTACGGGAAACGGACGCGGATGATGTTTTCAAAATGCCTCCATGTCTTTGCTTGTCCCACGCGGGGCAGCCTGATCCCGGCTGCGTCAGGCGGGAGGCAATCCAAGGCGCCTCGCGGTAGCCGCAATGGCCTCCCCCCGCTTCACGAACGGCGGGTCGATCTTCTTGCCGTTCACCACATAGGCGCCTACGCCCCTGGCCTCGGCATTGCCCGGCTGCACCACAGCGGCAACGTCAGCGGCGAAGTGGGCGGTGTCCAGCGCGTTGACCTGGACGATAAGCGTCATGCCGCTCGCGCGTCCCCGGCCCGAGCGCAGCAGCTCGCGCAGTGCCTCGCGCGCATGCGGCTCGCGGTCCTCCGCCACCGCGTCCTCGAGGTCGAACGACAGGCCGTCTGCGGCGCTGGCGAACGCCTTGTCGAACAACTCCGGGCGGGAGCCGGGGACGAACAATTTGTTTCCCATGGCAACGTGAACCGGTGGCATTGAAATACGGAAGTGTGGTGCATGCCTGAGCAAAGATAAACCATGCAAGCTTTTCTTTAATCCATAGAGATTTTTTGGATACAAGCAGGGCCGACCGGACCTGCGGCAGGCTAGCATCACCGCGCATGAGCCTTCGATCTCGAGAGCGCGCCAAAGCGGGGCTAAGATCAGGTCTTCTCGCGAGAGGTCAATGAGCCAGCTACAATGCACTCACGTCCTTTAATCCTCAACCGGCGATCTGCCGGATTACTGGCCGGCGTTGTCCCGCGCGGCTTTGGGCGAGCCGCAATCGCAGGGCAGGGACATCCTGCGCCTGCCGGCCAATCTGACCTGGTTCAGGGCTCTCCGGAGGTCCTCGAAAGAATGCGATTCCGTCGTGCTGCGCCTTGCCGGGCCCTGGCGGTGCGCGGCCTATTCCGATGTCAATCAGTTACCCTAGCGTCATGTACTCGGGTACGAGGGCGCGCCGCCAAACCGGCGGCCTTGGGCCCGCAGTCCGCTTTGTAACTGGAGGATGCTTCACAACGCCATCCAAGTGGTCGTCGGCTGGACGGATGAACCTCTGCACCAGTTCACATTTCGTGGTGTTGGCCCCACCGTTGCTGGCTTCGCGGTTCAGTACTTCGGCGGATACGGCAGCGCATTTGCGCTTGGCGCAACGCAAGGGGCAGCCAGCCGCCAGCGCGCCCGAGGAATCTCTCTTGACAAAACATCCGATACTGGATATTTTGTCCATATGACGAAACGAACTTTGGAACTGTACAGCGATGCCAAGTGACGCGCGCCTCCTGCTGCTCGATAAGAACGAGGTCGAGGCCCTGCTGCTCCATGACGATGTCCTGCGAGCCGTGCGCGAGGCATTCGTGCTGCATAGTCAAGGCGAGGGCCGCGTGTTCCCCCTGGTCCGGGAGCCACTCATCACGGGGGGGCGTATTCGGCATCAAGTCGGGGGATGTTCAGGCGCAAGGCTTGCTCGGCTTCAAGGCGGCCGGATTCTGGCCAAACAACCGCCGGCTTGGCGGTGAGCCCCACCAGGCCACTATCATGCTGATCGACCCGGCCACTGGGCGCCCCGCCTGCATCATAGACGGCAACGCAATCACAACGATGCGCACCGGTGCCGCAGGTGGCCTCGGGCTGCAGCAGCTCGCGCGTGCAGACAGTACCAACCTGTGCGTCTTCGGCACCGGTGTGCAGGCGGGCGTGCAACTTGACTTCGCGCTGCGGCTGTTGCCGGCGCTCTGCCACGTGCGGTATGCCACTGCGGACGGCAAACGCGACGCCGCGTTCGAAGCGCAGTTCGCGCAACGATACGATATCGCGCTCGCGGATGACCCCAATGTGGCGGTGTCCGAGAGCGACGTGGTGATCACCGCGACCCCAGGCGGTGGCGCGTTGTTCGAACCGCAGGCGGTGCAACCCGGTACGCACCTGAATTGCGTCGGCGCCGACACGAAGGGCAAGCGGGAGCTACCGCAGGGCCTGCTGGAGCGGGTGCGTCTTTACGTCGACGACCAGGCGCAAGCGCGCCAGATCGGCGAGTCTCAGTGGGCCCCCGAGATGTCTTCCACCGAACTGGGCGATCTGTTGACGGGCATGGCTAGCGCGAACCGGCAACCGGCCGACATCACGGTCTTCGACATGACGGGCCTCGCCCTGCAGGACCTGACCGTGGCACGCCTGCTCCAGGATCGAGCTTCCACTGCCCGCATAGGCTCCAGCATCGCGTGGCCCTGGTAACGCCTCCACCACCAGGATTTCGGTATGTAGGACCTCTTGCTTACGTCCCGGGCACAAGCAACCGCGAGGACTTCGCACGTTTCATCGCCAGCGAGCAGAAGAAGTGGGCGGACCTTATCGAGACCGCGAAGATTCCGAAGCAGAATTGAGCAGCCCGCCAACCATGTCCAATTCCCGCATTGCGATTCTCGCCTTTGCCATCGAATCGCGCCGCTCGGCCACAGGCGCTAGCTCGAGTCGGCCTCCACCACGCGGTCACGCAGTACTTCGGAATGGTCAGTCCCTGGCCGCACTAGTGATTATTGCTTCGCATCTCTCGAAAAAACGTTGAAAAGGACATTGTATCGATTAATTCCGTCATACAAAAATGAAGGCCTTAAGCTCTCGGTTGTTCTCCTCTTTGCAGTCTCTGTATGGATTCAAGACTCTCCAATAATTTCTCGCATAGCGAGTATATCTCCCGGCCTTTTGGGGAAAGAATGGATCTCTTTCGGTCTATTCTCTCGAACAGACCCTCAGCGGCAATGGTTTCCACTTCTTGCAGGCGTTTTGTTGCCGCGGATTGGGTTATGTGAAGTCTGTCTGCCGCGCGTTGGACGGTTCCGAGTTCGGCCACCCAGTAAAAGGCTTCAATTTGTTTGACGGATAACATAGGTTATTTCCCAAAGTCGTTTTTCGGGCCGGCGATGCTAGCATTTTGATATCTATTGTTGTAGTCGCAATTCTTACGCGCTATCGTTGCAACTTCTCGATGAAATGTTGTCACCGCTTCCTCGCGCACGACGACAACATAGCGCACCACAGGTAGTGCGGGAGTGATTTTGACTTCCTTCACCAATCGCATCGAGACCAGCTCGTTGGACACCGCGAGTGGCAGGCAGCCTATTCCCATGCCCGCCGTGGCCATACCGCCCAGCGCAGCAAAGCTATTACAAGTGAGCGTCTTCTCTGGCCGCACGTTGTTTTCTTCGAACCATTGAATGATCCAACGTCCGAAAGCCGAATCCCTGTCCTGAATCAGGAGTGGATAGTCCGCAAGCTTCTCGACCGAGCAACGAATCAGCTGGGGTTCGAAAGAGCGAAGACGGAACCAGCCGCATCGCATACTGCCAAGCGGAAGCCGCAGCAGACCGGACCACTGCGGTGAATCGGAAACCATAGCCATTTCGAGCTGTCCACGACGCACTCTATCGTATAGTTCCCACGCAACTCCCCCTACCTCCAACTTCAGCTCCACCAGTGGAAATTGCGCCTTAACGGCCCCGACGAATCGGGGCAGCCAAGTCATGGCCGCGATTTCCGTGACACCGATGCGGAGTGATCGCTTCATCTTCAGCGGGCTGCCGAGCTGTTCGAGCAGGACATCGCGTTGGTGAAGGACATAACGCGCTTGGGCTAACACTTCGCTGCCCTCCAGCGTGAGACGGGCCGCGCGTTCCGTCCGATCAAACAGCGGAAACGGGAAGCGGCTTTCGAAGCCCCGGATGTGCTTGGAGACCGCAGACTGCGCGATGCCGAGGCTGTCGCCCGCTGCCTCGAACGACCCCATGTCAGCCACAGCGACGAGCGCTTGCAAATGATGAAAGGTGATCTGGAGTGTCATCGGCAATGTATATCCAAACGGAATGGACAAGTATCGTTAAATATCGCTTTATTTTAGACGTCGCTCCGTTAAAAATGAAGCCGGAGAAGAGGTAGGCGACTCCCGCCCCCCAGACCCCACAGAGCGAGGCTGTCGCCAGGGCACTAGGGATCGCGCAGCCAGCCATGCTCTTCGTTGAACCCACGAGTGCCCTCGACGCCCCAATGATTGGCGAAGTGTTGAAAGCGATGAAGTCACTGGCCCGTGACGGAATGAACCCGGCTATGGCGGACTCGTGTAGTTGCATTCGTAACACGCGAAACTCTGTAGCCCGAATAGGGAAATGAAAAATGATGATCAGCCCTGAGGAAAGACTCACAGCGCTCGGAATCTCGCTGCCGCCTGCGCCTACTCCCAGCGCGAGCTATGTTCCTTTTCGAGCGGTAGGACCAATGCTCTATCTCTCTGGACAAGGCCCAAAGCTTCCTGACGGTACGTATCGTATCTGGCAACTACGCACCGCCGACAATATCCCGGATGGCTATGCGGACGCACGCTTGGCCGGATTGAATCTCCTGGCCTCCATCAAGGATGCCGTAGGCGATCTCAGTCGTATCGAAGCGGTGATCAAGGTTTTCGGGATGGTAAATGCTGCACCGGATTTCTCGCATCACCCAAAAGTCATCGATGGTGTTTCTGATCTGTTGATCGAGGTCTTCGGGCCAGAGGTCGGCAGGCATGCCAGATCTGCCGTGGGAATGGGTTCGCTGCCTCGCGGCATGAGCGTCGAGATCGAATTGATTCTGAAAATCAGGGATTAACGGGTTTCACTGATCGCGTACTCCCGGGAATGCGCAAGCGTGGTTTACGGAAGGGGCATCAGGAGGAGCACATCTTCAGGCGTTGTCGCCCCCATAGCGAATCTCGGACTTCCGATTGCCCTGCGCATGGCGTTGGTCGGTTGGTCCAGAACGCTGGCGCGTGAGGTCGGCCGCGACGGTATCACCTGCAATATCGTTCTTCCCGGACGTATCGCCACCCAGCGCATTCGATTTTTAGATGAAGCAAAAGCGAAGCGAGAAGGACACTCCGTTGATTCTGTTGCCGTGGACGACACCGAGGCTATCGCGCTGGGCGGCCGGTACGGCAAGCCAAAGGAGCATGCGGATGTGGTGACTTCTCCTGCCAGCTCACTCGGCAGCCCTATCACTGGTTCGACCATTCGCATTTGTGGCTGCCTGATAGCAAGCGTCTAACGAGGGAAGAGAAGATGACAGTTGAATCCAAGCCTCTTGATGAGCAGGTTGTACGCAGGCCCACTCCGGCGTCTCCACGGCAACGCAGCGGCGAGCAAGAGGCCGACGGACGTCATGCCACACATGATCGCGTAGTCCGCTGCGCCTCCCCATATTGGGATGAAACAACCGGTGTATGAACTCCCGCTCTTGCGCGCCATCGATCTGGAGAAGAATTATGGAAGTCAACGATCCACTACGAACCGCCCCGTCCTGCGCCAGCGCGCAAGACAGTGATGATTTAGCCCTCCCCTTCTTTCCCATCGAAACGCCATGTTTCGTCATCCTCGAAGCGGCTGTACTCCATAATCTGGAAAAGACGGCAGAGGCAGCGGGGGGAATCCGGCGGCTCATGCCGCATATCAAGACGCACCGAGCGCAATGGCTGGTCGAGCTGCTGGTTCGAAAGGGGGTGACGGCGTTTAAGGCAGCGACCCCCGCCGAAATGCAGATGGCCGCCGCCGGGGGCGCTCAACATCTTGTGTGGGCGTATCCGACAGTGAACACCGCGGCAATCTCTCGCGTTGCCGACATCGCGCGAAGGCACCCCAACGTGCAATTCGAAGCGTTAGTCGATTCCCAACGCGGATTTGCCGCCTGGCGCGATGAGCTGGGCCGGCGGCCAGCATCCAACATCACGCTGCGGCTCGATCTGGATCCTGGTCTGGGACGTACCGGCGTTCCGCTCAACCATGAAGCACTGAAATTGGCTCGCGCCATGATGGTAGTGGGCCTCTTCAGTGGCTGGCACTGCTACGACGGCCACATCAAGGGAGCCAATAGATCGGAGCGTGTAAAGGAAATCAAGAACCTGATTGAAGAGGTTAGGTGCCTGTTATCGCAAGCACGGCGGGAAGGCCTGCCAGTAGACCTGATAGCGGGAGGCAGCTATTCCTTTGATGTCTGGCCCGCTGATCTCGCACAGTGGGTTGCGCCGGGAAGCTGGACGTACTCGAGTGCGCAGCATCAGGCAGACCTGCCGGATTTCGGTTGGAGAGTCGGCGCATACGTGCTGGCTACCGTACTGTCCACACGCCAGGGCACCGCCACGTTGGACGCGGGAACAAAAGCCATTTCGCCGGACATACCGCTGAAGGAACGGTTTCAGGGCCCGGGCTCGATCAGAATGATGAAAGAAGAGCACGTCGTTATCGAGACCGACGAACTAGACATCGGCCAGCAAGCGGCTCTCGTACCCCGGCATACCTGCACCGCAGCCTACCTCTACAACCGCGCGCTTGTACAGTGCGTTGACGGAAGCTGGGAGTTCCGCGATCAACTCGGCGCGCAACGTTAGTCGGAAGCCTGGCTGCAGTTCCTGCATGACAGGGCTTCGCTGAACTATTCCTCCGTAATGGCCGCGGGGATTCATGACCAGAGTCTACTCTGATAATTGAGCCTGCGGCCTGAGCTCATCGAGAAGGCACCCCAAGACATGCCCAATAGCATCACCGTCGCCGCCGCTCAACTCGGTCCCATCCAGAAGTCCGAAGGGCGCGAGATCGCGGTCGGAAGGATGATCCAGCTGCTAGAACGCGCCTATCGCCGTGGCGCTCACGTCGTCGTGTTTCCCGAACTTGCGCTGACCACGTTCTTTCCGCGCTGGTACCACGAGGACCTCGACGAGACGGACGGCTGGTTTGAAACGGCGTTGCCCTCGCCAGCGACCGCACCGCTGTTCGAGGCGATCCGCCGCTTTGGCCTGACGGTGTACCTGGGGTACGCCGAGATCGCTTATGAGCCCGATGATGCCGGTGTCACGCGCAAGCGCCGGTTCAACACCTCGGCGATCATCGCACCGTCGGGCGAGATGATCCTCAAATACCGGAAGGTCCATCTGCCCGGCCACGCAGAGTACGCGCCGGCGCGGAAGGTGCAGCACCTGGAAAAGCGCTATTTCGAAGTCGGCAACCTGGGCTTCCCGGTGGTCCGGGCGCCGGTCGGCAAGGACGTCTGTGTGAACATGGGCATGATGATCTGCAACGACCGCCGCTGGCCCGAGGCCTGGCGCGTGCTGGGCCTGCAGCAGGTCGAACTCGTCATGCTGGGCTACAACACTCCAAGCTTGAACATGGAAAACCGCGGCTTCGAGGCCCATCACCTGCGCGTGTTCCACTCGCAGCTGTCCATACAGGCGGGCTGCTATCAGAACGCGTGCTTCGCCGTTGCGGTCGCGAAGGCTGGCACCGAGGACGGCCACGAAATGTTCGGCCACTCCATCATCGTCAATCCCCAGGGCGAAATCATGGCGCAGGCCACCAGCTGGGACGATGAACTCATTGTGGCCGACTGCAACCTGGACATGTGCAAACTGGGCCGGTCCACCATCTTTAACTTTGCCTTGCACCGACGGGTCGAGGCGTATGCACGGATCACCGATCAGGTCGGCAGCGAGGCCCCGCCGGCCTGGCCGGCGCGCTGATCCCGCCTTCCTTTCTTCCTCGATTACCAAGGGGCCTCGCCATGCAGCCAATCGAATCGCTGGATATCCATCCAGCACGACCACGACCCGCGCACGCGATCCGGCACGAGATGCTGGGTCACATGCGCGTCCCCGATTTCGCTGATGTCGAGCAGGCGGCCGAGGACATCGCTCCCTATGTCGTGCGCACGCCGTTGCTGCGTTCGTCGAAGCTCGACGCCATTGCCGGCGCTTCGGTCTGGCTAAAGGCGGAAAATCTGCAGGTCACGGGTTCGTTCAAAGCCCGCGGCGCATTCAATGCGCTGCTGTCGCTGCGCAGCGAACAGCGCGCGAAGGGCGTGGTCGCCTATTCCACTGGCAATCACGGGCAGGCGGTCGCGTGGGCCGCGCGCCAGCTCGGCGTGGCTGCGACTATCGTGATGCCGGTCGACGCGCCGCGCAACAAGGTCTCGCGCGCGCTTGCCCAAGGCGCACGCGTCGTTCACTACAACCGCCGTCATGAAAGCCGCGAGGCGATCGGAATGCGGCTGTTGGAGGAAACCGGCGGCACGCTGATTCCGCCGGGCGATCATCCCGCGGTTCTTGCTGCCCAGGGCACCGTGGCGCTCGAGGCGTTGCAGGATCTGCCCGAGGCCGCGCTCGACAATCTCGGCCTGTTCGCGGCGCCCTGCGGCGGCGGTGGCTTGCTGGCCGGCTGCGGCCTGGTCGTCGATACGCTGAATCCCGGCGCGCGCCTGATCGCGGCCGAGCCGGCAGGTTTCGACGACACGATGCGCTCGTTGAGCAGCGGCCGCAGAGAAAGCAATGCCATAGGCGCGAGGACGCTATGCGACGCGTTGCAGGCTAGCACGCCGGCCGAACTACCCTACGCAATCAACAAGTGCTTTCTCGCCGGCGCTGTGGCAGTCAACGATGCGCAGGTCAGCGCCGCCATTCGCTTCGCGCTGGAGGAGCTCCGCCTGCTGGTCGAGCCGGGGGGGGCCGTCGCGCTGGCAGCGTTGCTCGCCGGCATGATCGATCTCGAAGGCCGCGACGGTGTCATCGTGCTGTCTGGCGGCAACGTCGATCTTCCCTTGCTTCAAACGATTCTGCAGCCCACTGCAGCCGCCGCGCGCGGCACTTGAGACAACCGCGTCACCGGCTGCGCATATCCACGCCGGGCCCGGGCGCCAACTTACCTACCACGAAAGGAACACAACCATGTCTCGCTTCCGAAACTGTGCCCGGATACTAAGACGGGCTTCACTGACAGCCGTCTCCATGCTGCTCACGGCCAACGCCTTCGCATCCTATCCCGAGCGTCCCATCACGCTGATCGTCCCGTTCAATGCGGGCACGACGCCCGACATCGTCTCGCGCTTGCTTGCCAATGTCGTCAGCACTGACATCGGGCAGCAGATTGTGGTCATCAACCGCGTGGGCGCGTCCGGCATCATCGGCACGCAGGCCGTGATCAACGCGCCGGCCGACGGCTACACTATCGGCTTCGCGAACGTGGCCACACTTGCCATCAACCAGTCCCTTTACAAGAAGCTGCCCTACGACGCCGACAAGCAGCTGGCGCCCGTGGCGCTGACCGGCTACGTGCAGAACGTGCTGGCGGTGCGCAAGGACCTCGGCGTGAAGTCGGTCTCCGAACTGATCTCGCTGGCCAGGAGCGCGCCGGGCAAGCTCTCCGTCGGCTCTGCCGGGAACGGCACCACGGGCCATCTGGGCGCCGAGATGTTCAAGGCGATGGCAGGTGTCTCCATCACACATGTTCCCTACAAGGGCGGACCCGAAGCGGACCTGGCACTGATGCGAGGCGAAGTGGATCTGGTCTTCGAGAACATCACGTCGATCGCGCCGTATCTGAAGAGCGGCAGCGTCGTGCCGCTCGCCGTCACCGGTGCACGCCGCGACAGCCGCCTGCCGAAGCTGCCGACCATGGCGGAGACGGGACTGAAGGATTACCAGGCGGTGGCATGGACCGGCTATGTCGCGCCTGCCGCGACCGATCCGCAGATACTCGACTTGCTCAACAAGGCCTTCAACAAGGCGGTCAACTCGGACGCCATGAAGGCGCGGCTGGCCGACATGGCATACGAGGTCTCTACGGGGACGCGCGCAGCGCTCTTCGACCTCGCCCACAAGGAGCGGCCGGTATGGGCCGCAGTGATCAAGAGTTCCGGTGCGGCCGTCGACTGAGGAGAGAGAGAGACATGGCGCAATTCGACATACTGATTCGTGGTGGCACCGTAATCGACGGCACCGGCGCACCGCGCAGGCTCGCCGACGTCGGGATCGAGGGATCGCGTATAACGGCGCTGGGCGCGCTGTCATCCGACACCGCTGCGGTGGTGATCGATGCACGGGAACGCATCGTCGCTCCCGGCTTCATCGACTCGCATACGCACGATGACCGCTATCTGATGCTCGATCCGCTGATGCCGGCCAAGCTCAGCCAGGGCGTTACCACGGTCGTGACAGGCAATTGCGGAGTCAGCCTGGCGCCCTGGCGCGCGCCCGCGGGACAGTCCGTTCCGCCGCCACTTGATTTGCTGGGGGACGACCCCGCCGTGTTTCGTTTCGCGGCGTTCTGCGACTATCTAGCCGAGTTGGGGCGAGCGCCCGCTGCAGTCAATGCAGCCTGCCTGGTCGGCCATACGACGCTGCGGATCGCCACGATGGAACGGCTCGACAGGGCGGCGACCGACAGCGAAATCGCGGCGATGCAAGCATTGCTGCGCGACGCCATGGAGAGCGGGGTCATCGGACTTTCGACAGGGGCTGCCTATCCCACCGCAATGCCGGCCACGACCGGCGAAATGGCCGCCGTGGCGGAGGTCATGCGCGGCTACGGCGGCGTCTACGCCAGCCACATCCGCGATGAAGGCGATCGGATCCGCGAGGCGCTGGACGAAGCGTTCGAGGTCGGCGCCGCGGGCGACGCGCCAGTCGTGATCTCCCATCACAAGCTGATTGGTCCGAAGAATCATGGCCGCTCGGTGGAGACCCTGGGACATATCGCGCAAGCAATGCAGCGTCAGCCGATCGGACTCGACTGCTATCCGTACACCGCAGGGTCCACCATCTTGCGAAAGGATCGGCTCGCCATGTCGAGCCGCGTCATCGTGACGCGTTCGGTGCCACACCCCGAGTTCGCCGGACAGGACCTGGATGACATTGCGGCGGCAATGGGTCTCTCGCCCGAAGACGCCGTCGATGCGTTGCAACCGGCAGGCGCGATCTACTTCCTGATGGACGAGCAGGATGTGCAGCGCATCCTCGCCTTTCCCGAAACCATGATCGGCTCCGATGGACTGCCGCACGATTGCGCGCCACATCCGCGTCTGTGGGGTACATTCCCGCGCGTGCTGGGGCATTACTGCAGGGACCTTGGGCTATTCTCGCTCGAGCAGGCCGTGCACAAGATGACTGGCCTGACGGCCCGCCACTTCAGGCTGCCGGGGCGGGGTATCCTGTCGCACGGCAACTTCGCGGACATCACCATCTTCGATGCCGCCGGGGTGGCCGACATGGCGACCTTCGCGCAGCCAGTTGCGCGCGCCAAAGGCATCGAGACCGTGATCGTCAACGGCACCATTGCGTGGAGCGGCGGCGAGAGCACGGGCGCCCGGGCCGGCGCGGTGATCCGCCGGAACGATACGTCTGCTGCCTAGCGCAGGCATCGGTCACGGGCATGGCGCTATCGCACCGTGCACGTTTCCACTCCCCCATCGGCCAATTGCGTCTGTTACGGCGCTGCCCTTAAGCTGCACGGACGCTGCAGATCGTGCCAATCGGCATAGCCTGCGGCGTTCGCTTCCGCGTCGAGGGCGGCGCCGTGCGACATTTCTCCGGTACGGCGCGCGCGGGCAGTGCGGGAGTTCGAGGAAGGTATGGCATCCGTCCGGTCGAAACCAGTTCACCAACGTGGGCGGTCGGCTGGCTGCCCCTACGAAAACAGGATTAGCGTCGCCCCCAATCCAGGATGATTGTCGGTCAATTCGAGCACGTCACCGTGCTGCTTGGCGACGGCGGCCACGAGACTGAGCCCCAAGCCCACACCCGGTGTACTCCGACTTGCGTCGCCGCGGTAGAAGCGCTCAAGAACTTTGGGCTTCTCTTTGTCGGGGATGCCGGGTCCGTCGTCCGACACGGCGATCGCCACCGCCCCGTCCGGGCGGCGCGCCGCCTCAACCGTGATCGTCCCATTTTTCTGGGCATACTTAGGCCCAGAACCCACATGGCACTTGTTCTTACAATGAACGACGGGCAGCGGCTCTGTGATCTGGGTGTCGGTAGTTGCCGGATCAGGGCTCCGATACGACTGGATGTACTCGACACTGAAATCAAACAGGATCTCGACGCCTTTATGCTGACCAGGTCAAATGATCGAGAGTATCTACTGAAGGCGCTGGTTGACGGGAAATGAGAAAATCAATATGCGTTCGACCTGTCTGCGCAGGAGTGGATCGATTTTGCACCCACTAATTATCTGAATTCCACTCACCGAACGCAATCTTTGTACAAAAGTTGCTGGTGATCCAACACTATCAGGTTGGTCGCAAGCTGCTGTTCGGCAATACGCTGAAGATCGTTACGAATGGACAGACCGAGCAACAATTCACCGGCTCCGAAGACATTCAGCGTCCGTTGTCTTTCGAGTTTGGTCTGACTGCACAGGAATGTTGATTCGCAAGGCTCGTCTATATCCACCCTCGTTGGCCCCTTGGCCTCACCAAATGAGGCTCCATCATTCCCTGACGATCATGTCGCAAACCAATCTCCCCCTCCACTTTCGCGGTGCCCTACAACTAGCCCACGACATACACGACGGACGGCTGACCTAGCGAGAGGTTACGCGCCACTTTCTTGACCGGATCACACGCGCCGACAAGCTTCATGCCTTCAGCGCCGTGTTCGAAGAGCGAGCGATGGCCCAGGCGGAACTCTCCGATCAACTGCTTCTTGCAGGCATATGGCTGAGTCCCCTCCACGGAGTGCCGATAGCGCTCAAGGACAGTATCCAGTGGGCGCAAACGCCTGCCGAAGCCGGGTCCTTAACCCGCGCTAACAGGATCAGCGCCGAAACTAGCGCCGCCGCCAAACTGTTGATCGGGAGCGGGCTAATCATTCTCGGCAAGACCAACATGACCGAGTATGCATTCGGGCTTTCCGGTCAGAACCCGACCCTCGGCACAGCACGCAACCCCTGGGACCCAGTGGGACACCGAGCACCAGGCGGGTCTTCTACCGGCGCTGGCGTCGCCGTGGCCGCCGGTCTGGCGCCGATTGCCTTGGGCGGGGACACCGGCGGCTCAGTGCGCGCGCCGGCGACGTTAAACCACCTGGTGGGATTCAAGCCGTCCTCTGGCCTAATCAGCCGAGCCGGCTGCCTTCCGCTATCCGGAACACTTGACGTGCTGGGCCCGATCGCCCGCACGGTGGAAGACGTGCGCGCCCTCACAGCTATTCTCGCCCGACCCGATTCGGCCGATCCCATCACCTTGGCCACGCCAGTGGAGGTCTACCAAAATCTGAAACTACGGGCCGATGCGCCCTCCAAGGAGCTTCGGGTACTAGACGAGTCGGCCTGGCCTACGTCCCTGGCAAAGGATGCGCAGCTCGTATGGGATGACGCGATCTACCAGCTCAACCGAGCAGGTTATAACATCCGCAACTGGATCCCGCCACGTCTCCTGGATATGAATCAGTTAGCTGACGACAACTCCTTAATTCTCGGCTATGGGAGCTTCAGACACTATGGCCCACTGGCGCTGGACAATGCCCAACCTCTTTGGGAGGTTGGGCGAAGCCGGATTCTGGCCGGGGGAGCAATCAAGGAGGAGGCGTATCGCGCCGCGCTTGAACGTAGGCGCCAGGCCGCCAAACTCTTCGCGCACTCCCTGGGAGATTTTCCCGCCCTCTTGATGATGCCTGCTCGTGACCAAGGTGCTCAGGTCCTGGACGCCGCGGACGTCGTCCACTCGGGTCTTGGAAAACTCTTGCGGCCGGCTAACTTCCTCGGTTCGCCCGCCATCGCACTGCCCTCAGGATTTGACCATGCAGGCATGCCGATAGGCGTGCAGATGCTGGCCCCTGCATTGGGTGACAAGACACTGCTAGACGCCGCGCATGAGGTTGCGCAAACGCTTCGCGCAGAGCATCGGACCCCAGAGCCCACCGCGTGGGGCCTTCAATAGCGTTCTATCACAGTAGCGGTCTGACCCGGAGCTCCTTGGGGCCCGCTGCCATCGGATAAGTGGCAGCGGGCCCCGCTTGGCAAGGTCTGAACCGAATGAGAAGCTAGCGACGACCGTTCCCCCACATCACTGGGCCATCCTCAACGCGCCGCCTCGCCCCACCGATACTCGGTGGTCGTATCGTCGAGTTGTGCCTTCAGTTCGGGATCGAGCGCAAGATCCGCCGCGGCTAGCGACTCGGTCAATTGATCGGCGTGACTCGCGCCGATGATCGCCGAGGTAATGAGCGGATTCGCCAGAAGTCTTCGCTAGCGACTCACCGGCTTGCTCGGCGATCCCGCGCAGCTTCTCGATCGTTTCGAATTCGCGCTGATGCCAGTAGCGCTCCAGATACATCGCGCCAGCCTTGCCGACTGCAGTGGTAAAGCGCCCTTCGACGGGCGGTGCATCGTGGCGATGCTTGCCGTCGAGGATGCTTCGCGAAACGTACTCTTCTGTCTGTAAGCCGAAGGTCATGGTGCCGAGGCACAGACGTGATACGGTAGGGCCAGTGCGGCCGAGATTGCTGTCTTCAAAACGGCATCGAGATCGCGGCGCTCTTGGGTTCGACGCGCTTCATCAGCACCCTATGCATGACCGCATCGCGGATCAGCTCCTCGACTCCTCGTCACTCGCCTTGAGCACCAGACCAAAGAATCTGTCCGCATACGCCGGGTTAAGCCAGCGGACCACCACCGCCAGGCGGCGCTCCGGTTCGATCCAGGTGAACGAACCACCCGCGCCGATTGCGAAGTAGCTCGAAGCGGGTGCGCTTGGAAAGATGCGGCGATCTTGATTGAGCCAGACCAGATAACCGTAGAACGGCGCGATCGCGCACGGTGTTCGCATGCGCTGCAGCCACTCGGTGGAGAGTACCTGGCGGCCGTTGACCTTGCCCCGATCCAGGAACAGTTGGGCTACCTTGATCTGGTCATTGGCACTGATCGATAAGCCGCCGCCCCAATGTGTGCCGCCTGGAACCGAATGAACGTGGCGCCCGCCCACTTCAACCCAGGCGTTGTCGTAGCCGACCCACTGCCAGTTCTCGCTCGCGCCAAGGGGCCGCATGATCGTCTCGCGAAACACCTCCGGCAACGGGCGCCCGAACAGGTGCAGCAGCGCCAGCGAAAACTGGTTAATGCGCACGTCGTTGTATTCCCAATAGGTGCCCGGCACCCGCAACGGTCGCAGATCCCCTTTCTTGCCCTTGGGCACTATGCCGAACGTCACATGTCGATAGTGGTCTGCTTGGTCCGGCAGCCCGAAACATACACCTTGCCATTCGCTCGTCTGCTGCAACAGATGCGACCAGGTCACCCGCGCGTTGTGTTCGTCATCGAAGCCGATACCGGGCACGCGCACGTGCACCGGTTCATCGACGTCGGGCAGCAGGCCGCGATCGTGCGCCACACCAGCAAGCAACGCTAGATAAGTCTTCGCGACGCTGAAGGTCAGGTCCGCTCGATCGGGTTCGCCCCAAGACGTGAGTTGCTTGCCGTCCCGTGTGATAACGCCGGATACAGGGCCACGCCCGTGCACGGGACCCAGCAGACGGTTCCAAGGGGGCGGGTCGTTCTGATGCACGCCCCACACGCCGTCTACCTCGCGGTCCCATGACGTCTCATGATCGATCGAGAATTGCACAGCGCGCTGAAGATCTGCGGGTTGCATATAAATCCAAGTTGATGCGTTTAACGAATTGAGTTCACTTACAAGTAGGGCCGCGCCTCATAGAGCTTAGCCTGCTAAGTCATGGTCCTGAGGTGCTTGCCTATCGGGCGCCAAACAACTTTACGAGGTTCACCCAGTAATTGGCACCGATCGCAAGTGCGGCATCGTTAAAATCATAACGCGGATTGTGGAGCGGAGCGGCCGTCGCGCCCTCATCAACTCCGATCCAAATGTACGCGCCCGGCTTCTCGTGCAGCATAAACGCAAAATCCTCGGAGGCCATTGAAGGCCTACAGCCCCGTCGCACATTGGAAGAGCCGACTGTCGCTTCGGCCGCAGAAGCTGCGAGGTCCGCCTGAGCTGGACTGTTGATGGTGGCCGGATATCCGAACCGATAGTCGAGCGTCGCGTTCACGCCTAAAGCCTGCGCGATACCCGTGGAAATCTCGCCAATGGAGGTGCGGACTCTCTCCTGCACGGCGCTTGAAAAGCAGCGCACCGTCCCTCGAATTACCGCACGGTCCGGGAGCACATTCCACGCTTCGCCACCGTGAATTTGCGTGACGCTGACGACGCCGGATTCGCCCGGTGAAATCCGGCGGCTTACGATCGTCTGCAGCGCGATCACGATCTGACCCGCACACACCAGCACGTCGCTCCCCTCCTCGGGCATCGCCGCATGGGACCCCTTGCCGTCGACAACGATCTCGAATGTATCTAAAGACGACATCATCGGGCCGTCGTTGATCGCAAAATGCCCGCGGGGGAGGCCTGGCCAGTTGTGCATACCGAAGACCGCATCGCATGCGAAGCGTTCGAATAGCCCGTCTTCGACCATCGATCTGGCCCCGGCCGCAGGCCCCTCTTCTGCCGGCTGGAAGATCACATGCACCGTGCCGGCCCAAGCAGGATCGCGGCTCAACGCGACAGCGGCGCCGAGCAGCATCGCGGTATGGCCGTCATGGCCACATGCGTGCATCTTGCCTTCGTTCTGCGACCGATGCGCGAAGCCATTGGCTTCAGTGATCGGCAGAGCGTCCATATCGGCGCGCAAGCCGATGGCAGGGCCCGCAGACCGGGACAAGGTGCCCACAACGCCGGTCTGCCCGATACCCTCATGTACTTCGAAGCCGTGACGTCGCAGTACGCCGGCAACGAGTTTTGCAGTTGCAATCTCCTCGAACGCCGTTTCCGGGTGGGTATGCAACGCGTGGCGCCACTGGGTCATCAGGTCGATGAGGTCATTATCCATGGGTACTTAACTCCTTTTGCTACAAATATAGAGAAACAACGAAGATGGACCCGTGGGCGTCGTTTGCACCTGCTCGCACGAGAGGTCGATGGCGAGCGCATCGTCGCCAGCACCGTGGTTAGCTATTTTTGCGGATGTTCCAGAGCACGTTGACGGTAGCCGGTACAATGCCGCTGACCACACCCTTGCGGATCACAGAATAGAATTCGCTGTTGCCCAGTGGCGCCAGAATCCCGCTCTGGTACGTTGCCATTTGGATCGCCGCGGCGATCTTCTTGCGCTGCACCGGATCGGTACTCACCAGGTAATCGCTCTTGAGTTGTTCCAACTTGTTGTCTGTCGGCCAGCCAAACCAGCCTTTTTCGCCATTGCCCGTCAGCGGCGAGAAGAACAATGGAGTCATCGTGTCGCCAGGCGCCCAGCCGGTAATGAACAGGTTCCAGCCACCCTTGTCGGCTGGCGCCTTGCTGGTGCGGCGCGTCAACAGCGTCGACCAGTCCATTGTCTGCATGTCGACATTGAATCCGGCCTGCTTCAGCAGTTGCGCCATGACCGGCGGATACTTGTTGAGCATCGCATAATCGGCCGGATACATCAAAACTACCGGCTTGCCATCGTAGCCCGCTTCCTTGAGTAGATTGCGCGCCGCGGCAAACTGCGGCTTGCCGGTGAAGTAGGCGGTCTCAGTCGAAGCCAATGGCGAATCGCAAGGGTAAATCGAGGTACATGTTCGGTACAGGTCCTTGTTCACCAGTTGCGCGCGCATCAACGCCTCCTGGTTGATCGCCATGATGGCCGCCTGGGCAATCTTCGGATTGTTGAACGGTGGCACCCAATGGTTGAGATGCAGACCCACGAGTCCGGCGGGCGTCGGCTTCACCAGTTCCAGACTTGGATTGCTCTTGAACGCGGCGTACTGCTCAGCAGGCATCCGTACAAGCATGTCCACTTCGCCATTCGCAATCGCATTGGCCTGCGTCTGGGCGTCCTTGAGGACGATCCATTCGACCCGATCGACATGGACATGCTTGCCGCC
>NZ_JBIUHC010000067.1:0-55513 GCF_044627735.1 Cupriavidus sp. CuC1
GACCCTCTTGTAGTGGAGCGTTTTGCACTCCGCCCCAATTAAATCAAAGACTTACACTTCTAACTGTCGAACTCGGGAGGCCGCGCATTCAGATGCTGCCCGGCTTTGCGCTCGGGCACTTCGGTGCCTCGCTGGCGGAATTCAATCGGCGCTATCCGGCCATCCAGCTCGATGTGATCGTCAATGATCGAGTTGTCGATCCCATAGAAGAGGGTTTCGATGTTGCATTTCAGATCATCGCGCCTATTTCCGAATCGCTGATCGAGCGGCGTTTGTTCCCTGTGCGGCGCCTCTTTTGCGCCGCGCCTTCGTATCTGGACAATCACGGCACGCCGCAGCACGGGACGCAACGTTGGTCGGGCACTCGATCGGCGGTGGCGAGATCGCGCGCTACGTCAGTCGTCATGGCGGCGGACGTGTCGCGAAGGTGATTCTGATCGGCTCGGTAGCCCCCACGACCGCTGGCGTGCCCATGGAAATATTTGACGGAATCCGGAAGGCACTGGCCGACAATCGCGGGCAGTTCTTCAAAGATCTCGCTGGCCCGTTCCTTGGTATCAATCGTCCGAACGCCAGTGTTCCCCAAGGCACTGTTGACGCATTCTGGTTGCAGGGCATGTCTGGCGGCATCGTGGGGCAGATCGACTGCATTCGGGCATTCTCCGAGGTCGACTATACCGGGGACATGAAGAGGATTTCTGTGCCGACACTGATTCTCCACGGCGACGACGACCAGAATGTGCCAATCGAGATCTCCGCGCAGCAGTCAGTGAAGCTCATTCCGAACGCAACGCTGAAGGTGTACCCGGGCGGCTCGCATGGCATCGTCATGACCCATGTTCATGAGATCAATGCCGATATCCTCGGTTTCCTGAAGACCTGATCGCTTCCGATACGGGCGAGCGGCTCGAAGGAGACGGGCGCCTGGTTCCGGTTGTGGATAGCGTTTCCTTTGGCCCGCGCAGCGGATGCACATCGTCGACTGGAGTCGGCGGCCAATGTCGGCAGGATCATTCTGACGATGGACTCGGTAATCAATGGATCCCAAGCACGCGCCAGGTCAGGTGCAAGGGGATATCAGCGGGGGAGGGCTTCCCCCCGCTGACCGTACGATCAAGTGATTAGCGTCTGTGCGACAATCGCCGCCACCGCTACGCTTGAGGTGCTGATCGCCAGCCAGCATCCAAGCAGCAGGGCGCCATTGACCACGCTTCGAGCTGGTTTCATGTTGTGTGCTCCCGGGATTGACTGACGGTGCGCCTGAATCAGCGTTCGATGACCGGCGCGTGCACGGGCGCCAGCGATTCGTGCGGGGTTGCCGTGCGTTGCGCGGCCTTGTGGACCATCGTGTAGGCGTAGTCGACGCCCATGCCATAGGCGCCCGAGTGCTCCTTGGCCACGGCCATTACCTCGTCGTACGTTTCGCGGTTCTTCCAGTCGCGTTGCCACTCCAGCATGACCTGTTGCCAGGTCACGGGCACCACGCCTGCCTGGACCATGCGCTGCATGGCGTAGTCATGCGCTTCCTTGGTCGTGCCGCCCGAAGCGTCGGCCACCATGTAGATCTCGTAGTCACCTTCCAGCATCGCGCACAGCGCGAACGTGGTGTTGCAGACCTCGGTCCACAGGCCGGCCACCACCACTTTCTTGCGGCCATTGGCGGCCAGCGCGTCGCGCACCTTCTGGTCGTCCCAGGAGTTCATTGAGGTACGCTCCAGCGTTTGTTTGCCGGGGAAGACGTCGAGCAGTTCGGGGTAGGTGTAGCCCGAGAACGATTCAGACTCGACCGTGGTGATGGTGGTCGGCACCTCGAAGATCTTCGCCGCCTTGGCCAGGCCCACGACGTTGTTCTTCATGGTCTGGCGGTCCATCGACTGCACACCGAAGGCCATCTGGGGCTGGTGGTCGATGATGATCAATTGGCTGTTGCGCGGGGTCAGGACTTCAAGCTTGGCGTTCGACATGGTGCTCTCTCGGATGAAAATAATTCAATGATTTTGCGTTTGGAAATGGCAGCGCTTTGTTTGCTCGGTGGCGTTGTCGCGCTGTCCATGTGCAGAACTATAGCGATCGGAAGTGCGCGACAAGCCAGTCATGATTGTCAGTGTTGTTCAAAAAAATTGATGTTTCGGAGGTGAGGATGCGGGCGGGAGACTGGCATGAAGCATGGCCGCTGCCAGGCGCTGCGTGACAAGGACCATCTGCATGATCCGTGCTCCCGCCGCCCACCGCGCTCAGACAAGTGCCGGATAATCGGTGTAGCCAACGGTTGTTCCGCCGAAGAACGTGGCCGGATTCGGCGTGTTGAGCGCAGCCGAGGTCCTGATTCGATGAGGCAGGTCGGGATTGGCGATGAACGGCCGTCCGAATGCGATGATGTCGGCACGCCCGTCGGCAATCGCCTTTTCCGCGGATGCGCCGTCGTAGCCGCCCGCCAGCATCAGCACACCCCGGAATGCCGCACGCATCGTGCGGATCATGCTGTCCCAGCGCGGATCGGCGACTTCGTCCTTGACCGTGCCGACCATCGCGGGCTCCACCAGGTGCAGATACGCCAACGACCTGTCGCTGAGACGAAGCGCGATGTAGCCGAACGTGGCTTCTGGGGTGTCATCGCCCATACCCATGAAGCGGCCCATCGGCGTAAGCCGTACGGCCACGCGATCGGCGCCAATCTCCGCCGTCACGGCGTCGACTACCTCGAGCAGCAGGCGCGCGCGGTTCTCGATGCTGCCGCCGTAGGCGTCGGAGCGATGGTTGCTTTCCGAGTTGATGAATTGATCCAGCAGGTAGCCATTCCCCGCATGTATCTCCACGCCGTCCATGCCCGCGTCGATGGCATTGCGCGCGGCCTGACGGTAGTCCTGCACGATCTGCGCGATGCCCTCGACGGTCAGTGCCTGCGGCGTCGGGATTTCGCCCCACACGCCGTTGCCGTCCGCGTCGACAATGAACGTCTTGCCGGGCACCGGCAGCGCGCTGGGCGCTACCGGCAGCGCGCCGCCGGGCTGGAACGATGGGTGGGAGACGCGACCCACGTGCCATAGTTGCAGGAAGATCCTGCCGCCTTCGGCGTGCACGGCGTCGGCCACGGCGCGCCAGCCATCGATCTGCTCCGTCGTATGGATGCCGGGCGTCCACGCATAGCCCTGACCTTGTTGGGAGATCTGTGTGGCCTCGGTAATGATCAGCGCGGCCGAGGCGCGTTGCCGGTAGTACTCCACGTTCATGGCGGTGGGCACATTGCCCGGCTGGCCTGCGCGCGACCGTGTCAGCGGCGCCATGCCCACCCGGTGGTTCAGATGCAATTGCCCGATCTTGATGGGAGCAAACAGTTGGGATGTCATGACAAGGACTCCTGTTGACGGATTTCGATAAGGAACGGTCTTAGCGTCGGGAAGCCAGCGCCAGGGCTCCCAGCGATACCAGGGCGAGACCACTGCCAGTCGCGACGACGCCGGCCCAGCCCATATGCGTGTAGAGCGCGCTGGCAACCGCCGACCCCACCGCACCACCGGCAAAGATGGCCGTCATGTACAGGGCGTTCAGACGGCCGCGGCTGTTGGCATCGAGTGCGTAGATCGCACGTTGACCCAGCACCATGTTCATCTGCACGGCAAAGTCGAGCACGATGCCGGTCAGTGCGAGCAGATACAGACCGCCAGCGCCACCGACAATTCCCGGGATAAAACTAACGGCTGCCGCGATCATCGCAACGTATGAGGCGATGCGTGTGTGCCCCGCGTCAGCCAGCCGGCCAGCGATCGGAGCCGCCACCGCGCCGAGTGCCCCGACCAGCGCGAAGATGCCGATCTGCGATTGCGACAGGCCGTAGTGGCTCGTCAGCTCCATCGGCACTGCAGTCCAGAACAGGCTGAATGCGGCGAACAGCAGCCCCTGGTACAGCGCCCTCTGACGCAGTACCGGGTAGCGCGTGAACAGATGCCACAACGAGGCCAGCAGGTTGGCGTAGGTAGTGCGATGCTCCGGCACCCGGCGCGGCAGCGTCGTGGTGATGATCGCCACCGTGGCCAGCGTCATGGCGGAGGCGATGTAGAACACCGCGCGCCACCCGAAGTACTGGGCCAGCATGCTCGACAGGGGGCGCGACAGCAGGATGCCGGACAGCAGGCCGCCCATGATCGTTCCTACGGTACGCCCGCGGAGCGATTCGGGTGCAAGGTGTGCCGCGAGCGGAATCAGGATCTGCACGCTGACCGAGCTCAGGCCCAGCAGCAGCGACACCAGCAGGAACACGCCTGGCTGCGACGAGGTGGCGGCTCCCGCGAGACTGATGGCTGCGGCTACGCCGCTGATCGTCAGCAGGCGACGGTTTTCGAGGAGGTCGGCCAGCGGCACCAGGAAGAACAGGCCGACGGCATAGCCGATCTGGGTCAGCGACACGATCACGCTGGCGCTTTGCGCGGACAGGCCAACGGCCGGTGCAATGAGCTCGATGATCGGCTGGGCGTAGTAGAGGTTGGCGACCAGCACGCCGGCGCACAGCGAGAACAGCGCGATCAACGCACTGGACATCGGCGCCGCGGCATGGCCGACCTTGTTGAAGACGGGGGAGCTTGTGGTTTCCATGGCTATGGCTTTGGGTGTCAGGTTGCGATGTCCGAAGCTTAGGCGCTGGAAAGCGCAAGTTGAATCACAACGGGATGCAAGTCAGCGTTGCATGCCACGCAACGCCTCCGCCCCGATTAGGCTTGATTTTCGATCGATAAATGCAGCACTCGCCACGCCGCAGGTCTCTCGCTTTACCATTCCATGTGGGTGGGATGGCGACAGGCCATCGACGAACTGAACGCCGTGGCGCCCGACACGCCCGACGCCCAATCCGCTGGGCGGCGAGATCGTTCCAGAAGAACTCGACGCGCCGTTTCATGCGCGAGGTGAACCGCCTGGGCGTGACGGGCGTGATCGATGCCGGCGCCGGCTACCAGAACTACCCTGAGGACTACAGCGTCATCGAAGCACTGCACAAGGAAGGTCATCTCACGGTGCGCCTGGCCTACAAAAAAGGTTCATCCGACTTTCGTGTGGGTCAGCGCAGCCGGATGTAGGTTGAGACCACCGCAGTGGAAGTAGACGGCGATCTTGAAGTGGTCCGGATTGCGTGCGCGCGGCTTCGACAAGCCGGTCATTTTCATAACGGGCTTTGCCGAAGAGGGATCCGAGGAACGTGCCATGGCAGCCGGCGCGGCTTGCTTTCTAAAAAAGCCGTTTCAGGATACAGACATCATCCGGTGCATCGAGCAGGCCTTGCAGGTACGCCAGGGCGAGTCTGCCCCTTAGGCAGGCATAGAGGCAGGCCGAACTGGTGTCGACGGCCTGGGCATCGGCATCGACCTTCCGTGGCTCGGACAAGCGGGGCGGGGCCAACGGTGCCCGCATCCGTCTGGCGCCGCAAAAGGCATGGGCTGCCAACCAGCCTTCGCAATTGGCGAACGTGCCGAAGGTCCTGGAAGGCATCCAGTCCGAATTCAACGACGCCCAGTCGGGGAGCAGGAAGATCTCCTTGGCGGATCTGATCGTGCTGGCCGGTGGCACGGGCATCGAGCTCGCGGCGGAACGGGCTGGCCATCGGGTGACGGTGCCTTTCTCGCCGGGACGCATGGACGCGTCGCAGGAACAGACCGACGTGCAATCCTTCGATGCGCTCGAGCCGGTTGCCGATGGATTCCGCAACTACCTCAAGGGGAAGAACAGCATTCCTGCCGAGGCACTACTGATCGACAAGGCGCAATTGCTGACGCTGACCGCGCCCGAGGTGACAGCTCTCATCGGTGGGTTGCGCGTCCTGAACGTTCACGCGGGGGAGGGGGCTCACGGGGTCCTGACTGATCGGCCGGAAACATTGACCAATGACTTCTATCGAAACCTGCTCGACATGCGGACGCAATGGAGGCCCTTTTCGCCTTCCGGCGAGGTGTTCGAGGGATATGACCGCAAGACCGGTGAGCGGAAATGGACAGGTACGCGCGTCGATCCGATCTTCGGTTCGCATGCACAGCTTCGTGCGCCTGCTGAAGTTTACGCAAGCGACGATGCCGCGGAGAAGTTCATTCGTGATTTTGTCGCGGCATGGGTCAAAGTGATGAATCTTGATCGGTTCGACTTGGCTTGACGATTGGAAGATTCGTCATCCCTGTCACTCGCGCAGGCGCTCTAATTGTGCGCGGGTGGCAGGGTGAACTGAAAGACGGAGCCGAAAGGCGCATTCGCGCTTGCCCACAGTCGGCCTACGTGCGCTTCGACGATCATTCGGCAGATCGTGAGACCCATGCCCAGGCCTTCCGTCTTCGTTGTATAAAAGCCGTCGAAGATTCGGTCCTCAGCCTGTGGTTTCAGCCCGATGCCTGTATCGTGAACCGAGACCAGGGCGGCTCCGGCCGCGTCGCACCGGGACTGAATCAGCAGCACCCGGGGGCGATCGGTCACGTCCTTCATCGCCTCGATGCCGTTCATCAAGAGGTTTAGCAATACTTGCTGCAACTGCACCCGATCTCCCACGACCTGCGGGAGCTCGGCGGCCAGATCGGTCTGGACCAGGATTTGATGACGGATCACCTCGCAGTGGACGAGGGTTCTGGTCTCTTCGATGAGTCGGTTCAAGTCCAGCGCCACACTGACAGCGGTCGTCTTCCTGAACAGTGCACGCATCCCCCCGATCACCGAGCCGGCGCGATGCCCGGCCTGGACAATGCTCTCCACCGCATCGTGCACTTCCCCAAGATCGGGAGGCTGGCGGGCGAGCCAGCGCAGAGCCGAATTGGCGTTGGTGATGATGGTGGCCAGTGGCTGGTTGACCTCGTGGGCGATCGATGCTGTCAGTGCGTTCAACGTTGTTACCCGCGTGACGTGAGCAAGCTGGGCCTGCGCATGATGCAGAGCTTCTTCGGCGCGCTTGCGTTCAGTCAGGTTGAGCACGAAGGAGACACCCTGATCCTCGCTCTCTTCGAAGCTTGCGGACCCAATCAGCACGGGTACGCGGCTGCCATCCTTGCGGTAGAACTACTTCTCGAACGGCGGCGGCACGCTCCCGGTCAGCCTGAACTCCTGCGCCAGCCTGGTGTCGCGCTCATGCCATTCCGGAGGCGTCAGGTCCGCCCAATTGAGCCTGGCCGATACGAGATGGTCGCGGTGGTAGCCAAGCATGTGAAGGAACGCGTCGTTGGCCTCAAGAATGCGGCCGTCGAGGTGCCAGATGAAGATGCCTATGAAGTTGGCGTCCAACAGGCGTTGGAACTTCGCTTCGCGTTGTGCGAGATCGCGATACAGATGGGCGTTTTCGATCGCGGTTGCAGCTTGCGATGCGAGCAGCTTCAGTACCGCGGTCCGGGCCGGCGCAAAAACGCGCGGGGCAAGGTTGTTCTCGAGGTAGAGTACGCCAATCAGCTTGGCCTGAGTCAGCAATGGCAGGCACAGGATCGAACGGGCGTGTCGCCGCTGGATGTATGGATCGTCAGCGAACGCGTTCTGGGTAGTCGCATTGTCAAGGATGATGTTTTCTCGGGCGCGCAGCACATAGTGAAGCATCGATACAGGCAGCACCGCCGCGGAAACGCTCTCGTCGAGCAGTTGAACGGTGACTGCATCGCCGCGGGTTGTGGCTTCGGCAACGACGCGCAGATCGGTTCTTCGGGAAAGGACCAGCACTCCGCGCTCGGCGCCTGCCTGTTCAAGCGCCCTGCGCATGAGCGTGTCGAGCAGTTTGTCCAGCACCACTTCGCCCGAGATCGCCTGGGACACGGCAATTACCGTAGCAAGGTCCAGGCGTTCCAGCGGCAGGCCAATCGTCGCAGTCGGCGCAGGCGCGCTCTCTTCGCCGCAAAGGTGTGGATGGAGCCCGTCAAGTTGCCGAACCTTGCCGTCGGCGCCCCAACGTAGATAGCCGTGGCGGGCATCCTGCAGGTAGACCCTGGCGATCTTCTCAAAGCCCCGCACAGCGTAGAAGCGCGCTGCCAGTTCGTTAGCGAGCGCCTCGTTATGGATGAAATCACTGTCTCGCGCGCTGCGGATCGCCTGTTCGTAGAGGTTCATCGCATCGGTTTCGCGATCTTCGAGGCGTGCGAGCTCGGCACCCACCAATGCGGCGCGGGTCTGGAAATTCTCCGGACAATGTTCCGCCCAGAGCAGGAGTTGGCGATGGTGCTCGCTGATGATCCTTATATGCCGGATCCTTTCTGGCTCCGCGAGCGGGATGTCGTGAGCGGCGCGCGCCAGCGCGGCGTAGAAGTGGTACTCCGCTTGCTCGAAGAACGATGGACACGTCCACAGCAGCTGCTCCGCCCGATCTGCCGCCGCCAATGCGGTTGCATAATCGCCTGCAAGATAGCGAGCCTGCAGCTTGCGGACCCAGTACCAGCAGGTGGCGAGCGTGGGACCCGGAGGCTCATCAAGATATCGCTCGTATGACTCCTCATGGAAGCCGGCATCATTCAATGTACCGAAGACCGGAGTTCGTCCGCGCAGCGAGCGGGCCAACTGGAGCTGGGGCGTGACCCTGTCCACAGCCAGGCTGAACCTCGCCTTGTACGCAAAGTCGATCATGGCCTCGGCTTCGCGCTGCACCTCGGCGAGCGGCTCGCCAATGGCGAGCATCTGGGTAATGTGATTGTTGCGCGCGAAGGACGCATAGGTGAGGTCGCCGAGCTTGCTCGCCACGTCGAAAGCACGTTGCACCAGGCTGCGCGCGGTCCGAATCGGACGAGTCCACTGCATGACGTGGCCCCCGAACGCCTGGTAGACGCGGGCCTTGAAGCGGTCCAGTCCGTGCTGCTCCACCAGGTCCACGCCTAAACGGCCGAAGCGGAATGCGGCATCGTAGTCGCCGGATTGCGGTCCCAGGAGCAGGCCGAGCCAGGCATAGTTCAGGCACGATGCGTCGCAGTTGCCATGTTCAAGACTGAGGTTGGTCATCCGGCCGATGATGAGGGAGCCCAGGTCAACGTTCGTGTACCAGGCTGGCAGCATGAGCGCCGTCAGGACATCCATCGTGCCCCTGGAGACCTCATCCGTCATCAGTGGCAGGTCGCGCAGCGCCTCGATGGGGCGGTTGCCAATCAGCTGCCACATCTGGCCGTATTCACGCAGCACGTCTTCCTTGCTCGGTTGTGCCGGACAGTGGATATCGGCACGGCGCAGGTAGTCGAGGCCCACGTCGACGGCGCGCGCGCGTTGGCCGCAGGCCAGGAACAGCTCCAGTTGAAGCTGGGTGACGTGAGCCAGGTCAGGAAGGCTGCGGGCTCGATCCGCGAGGTCGGCAAGGCGCGCTTGCGCCACGGGCAAGGCGCCGGTCAGGAACTCACATTCGGCGCGGTGGAGATCGAGCGCAAAAGCCAGCTCGGGTCGGCGCTTCCAGGCGTCTCCCCGCAGGAGGGCAGCTCCGGCGGCAAGGCAGCTCAGCGCCGAGGCGTAGGCTGTTGCTGCCTTGGCGCGTTCGCCAGCGAGCAGGTTCAGCTCGGCCACTTGCTCGCGCTCGCTGGTAGTGTGAATCAGGGCGGCGCCGCGATTGAGTTGGCCGACGATCTCGAAGATGCGGTCCGGGACTGCCTCTGGCGGCGTGCCCGCGGCCAGTCGCCGGCCGATTTCAAGGTGTGCCGCCGGCCGCGCACCCTCGGGGATCAGCCGGTAGGCGGCCTCCTGGATGCGGTCGTGCTGGAAGCGGCAAGTACCCTCCTGGCGCACCACGAGCCCAGCGTGAATCGCCGGCCAAAGCGCTTCCTCAAGGAGAGTCTGGTCTCCTCCATGAACTATCGTCAGCAGCGCGGTCGCGGCCTCGTTGCCAAGACAGGCCAACAGTTGCAGTGCATCCCGTGTCCCCTCTGGAAGGCGCCCCAGTTTGCTGAGCATGAGGTCTGCCACATTTTCGGTGAACCCCTTGGCCAGAAATCTGCTCAAGGTCCCAGGACCAGCCCGCGACCCGTTGATCGAAGGCGAGCAACTCCTCGTCCGCCAGGGCCGTGAGGAACTGTACGGCGAAGAACGGATTGCCAGCGGTCTTGGCCTGTACGAGACCAGCCAGGGCAGCAACGCGCGCCGGCGGGCAGCGTAGGGCATCGGCGATTAGCCGGCCGACGTCGGTCACCCCAAGCGGGGCAAGCTTGATGTCACGCACCTGCCCACCGGCCTGGCGTATGGCCGACAATCGCTGTAGCAACGGATGGCTGGGCTTTACCTCATTGCTACGATAGGCGCCGACGAGCAGCAGATGGCGCATCTCTGATTGAGTCGCGAGGTATGCGAGCAGATCGAGCGTTCCCGTATCCAGCCACTGCAGATCGTCGAGAAAGAGCACCAGGGGGTGCTCGGCCCGGGCAAAGACGCCGAGCAGGCACTGGAATACCTGATGGAGGCGATGTTGCGTGTCCCTTGGCGGCAAGGCTGCTACAGGCGGCTGCGGCCCCAGGATCAACTCGAGTTCTGGAATGAGGGGCGCCAGTAGTGCGCCATTCGGCCCCAGCGCCGTGTCCAGTGCCTGGCGCCATGGCTCGAGCTCTGCCTCGCTCTTGCCCAGCAGTGGGAGAATCAGGTTCTGCAGCACCTGTGCCAGCGTGGCATAGGGGATGTCTCGCTTGAATTGATCGAACTTGCCCGATGCAAAAAGTCCACAACGGGATACCACGGCCTGGCGCAATTCATGTACGACCGAAGTCTTGCCGATCCCGGAATACCCCGAAACCAGCACAAGCTCCGGCGCGCTGTCTGCCATTACCCGATCATAGGCAGCAAGTAACGCCTGTATTTCGCGCTCACGTCCATGGAGCCGCGACGGGGTCATCGGCCGCTCGGGCACGTCATGCGCGCCAAGCGGGAACGCATCAATGCGGCTCCGGTTCTCCCATTCAACCTGACAGCGCCGCAGGTCAGCTTCCAGCCCTGCCGCCGTCTGGTAGCGTTCCTCTGCTGGTTTGGCAAGCAGCCTCAGCACCAGGTCGGAGAGCAACTCCGGGATACCCGGTATCCGCTGCACTGGCGGCATCGGTTGCCGGGCCAGGTGGCAGTGCACCAGGCCCATCGGGTCGTCGGTAGCGAATGGCAATACGCCAGTCAGCATTTGATAAAGGGTGACGCCGAATGCATAAAGGTCGCTGCGGGCATCGATCGGCCGGTTCATGCGCCCGGTTTGCTCGGGGGCCATATAGGCCAGCGTGCCGGTAATCTCCTCGGCCGGACCTGGTGCGTGGCGCTCGCGTGCCAGGCGCGAGGCAAGGCCGAAGCCGGTGAGCCGGGCCGACCCAAGGTTATCGTTCACCAGGATGTGGGCTGGCTGAGGTCCTTGTGAATCAGGCGTCGCCGATGGAGCTGGCTCAGGGCCGCGGCGATGCTGATGGCCAGGCGCAGGAAGCGGCCCAACTCCATGGGAGAACCCAGCAGCCCGGCTAGCGGCTCGCCACCAAGGTCCTCGAGCAGCAGTGCTGTGTGACCGTTTTCGCACACAAGCTCCAGCGGTCGGGCCGCCCATGTCCCATCCAACTCCTCCTTCAGCCCATATTCGTGCGTGAGGCGGGAGAGATTGGAGGAAGTCGGGCGCTCGGTAGCGGGCCAGACCCGCCAGAACAGGCGTTTGCTGGCCGTCGAGTTCGATGATCCAGCGGCCGAGAACGCGGTCGCTATCCTTCCACAGGACCCGGGAACGGACATCCCCCTCGGCGCAGAAACGGAACGATGGCTTCATCTGCCGTGCCCCACCTTTAGTTCGGTAGCAGATGCGGGCATGCCGCCACGGTGCGCCGGATAGCCTGCGGCAGAAGGTTTGCTTTCGAGGCGGGCGGCGCTGAATAGATGGTTGCAGACGGAATGGATGTGGCACTCTCGTGCGGCTCGTGCCCCCATGCTTCCAGCAATGGCGAGGACCCGGGCGAACGTCGCTAGCATCGCAGTCATGCTTGGCCCTCCCCTTGGCATGCGTGACGCGCGCCAGCCGAATCTACTCAGTGCCGGAGGAACGCCGCGTCAACGGCAATGTACGTGGGGTGCCAGCCCGCTGGCTTGAATTTCTGTGCTCTTCCTTGTTCTATTGTGCGCAAGACAGCGGTAATGGAGCCCAGAGGGGAAAATCAGGGCACCAGGTCCTGCTGCGTGCGTCGCCAGTTACCCGGTGTCAGGCCAAGACTCTTGGAGAAGCTGCGCGTGAGATGACTTTGATCGGCAAAGCCACATGAAGCGGCGACACCTGCGATCGGAAGCTCCGTGGTGCTAAGGAGCGCCGCCGCGCGCTCGAGGCGACGCTCCAGCAGCCATTCATGCGGCGTCTTGCCAGTACTCTGGCGAAACGCCCGCGAAAAATGGCTTCGGGACAATTGACAGGCATCGGCGACTTCGGCAATGGACACGGTGCTGTCGTCCAGCCGTGCGGCGAGATACTCTTGCGCCCGCGCCAGTATGCGGGAAGAAAGCCGGCCCATTGGGCGAATGCGCCCGGGGTTGACAGCTCCATAATACTCGACCAGATGTGTTCCGATCGCGTGTCCGAGTTGATCGATAAACAATCGGCTTGCACCGTGAGCGCCTTCGAGAGCCGGCAGGAGTGCCTGGGCGAGATGCGCCAGCACAGGGTCGCGCAGCGCCGCGGCGTGACGCAACTCGATACTTGCGGGGCAGCCCAATTCCAGGGCTGTCCGCTCGATGAACAGGGAGGGGAGTTCGATCAGTACGAAATCGAAGGTGCCGGAGAGATCGGCCTTGTAGTCATCCTGGAAGTTGCGCAAGTAAATGGAGCCTGCTTCAAACGCATGCGTGCTTGCGCGATTCTGATGGAAGATGCGTCGGCGATGCCCATCCATCAGCGACACGCCTGCCAGAAATCCACGTCCGGAAGCTGGCGTCACCACCTGACTTACGTGCTCGACCGCCGAGCTTTTGCGAAAAAAGCAAAGATCTCCGGCAGCGAGCGCCTGATCGTGGAGCAATGCTTGCGCCATGCAGCCCAATGAGTCGCGCTGTATGGCCCGCTCGGCAGATTCTTGGTTGGAAATGGGCAATCGCATGCGGAGAGTCCAGGTCATTGCACCAAGTCAGACACGACAAGGCGTCTGGCTTTACTAACAATGCATCGATGCCGGCTGGCTATCGATTTGCGGGTCGTCAGCAATCAGGAAACGCTCTGGACGTGGATACTATCACCGGCATGCTTGTTCTGCATACATTGTCACCGGGGCGATGCGGCAGGGCGGGCAGGCATCCGGGCCGCAGCGTACAAGGATGTCTGTACCCAACTGGGGTAATTCGGGTTTGACGCAATTTATTGGTGTGGCTTGCGGGATTCCGGCAACAATTCTGCCAATCGGCGCAAATCTGGGAAGTAACCGAGCGTGTGCAGCGTCATCGCGACGAAATCCAATCACCCAATTGGCATCTGCAGGGCTGATCAATGACAGCCCTGGCTGCTGTATGCAGAAATCTGGCGCTTTGGTGTAGAACGCCCTAAGCCCTGCGACCCGGCAGGGAGTCTGCCAAGGCTGCGGGGGATGTCAGCGGGGGAGGGCTTCCCCCCCCCCCCGCTAACCGTACGATCATGCGATCAGCGTCCTGGCGACGATCCTGGGAGTGACTGACGGTGCACCTGGTTCGGCGCTCGATGACCGGCGCATGCACCGGTGCAAGCGATGCATGCGGCGCGGCAGTGCATTGCGCAGGCCCAGCAGGCGGCGTCGCATCAGGAACGGCAACAACTAGAATTAAGTTCGGAACTCCCGCCCGCAAGGGC
Source organism: Cupriavidus sp. CuC1 (assembly GCF_044627735.1). NCBI lineage: Bacteria > Pseudomonadati > Pseudomonadota > Betaproteobacteria > Burkholderiales > Burkholderiaceae > Cupriavidus > Cupriavidus sp. CuC1. The sequence goes on from NZ_JBIUHC010000067.1 coordinate 13,718, forward strand.
ACTCCCCGGCCGAGGAAAATCATGACAAGAATTCTCGCGGCAGCGATTCTCAGCGCACTGACTCTTGGCGTGCTGGGCTGTGCAAGTCATGTTGTAAGCGCCGAACAATCGCAACGATTCTCGAGCGATCCGTATAACTATGAGCTGAGCAAAAATCTCTAGCGTGCGGCCCTGAAGGCCGCACCTGCTTGCTCTTCGCGGGTCCTTGCGGTCTGCGGGGGGGATTTGCTTGCCAAAAAGTGCCGGGCGCCGCCCCAGAGCCGGAGTCGAGATTGGCCGTTCACCAACCGGTGTCACACTGCTTGCGAAAAACGCAACTAACGTCTTCGCTGGGCTTCTTGCGTGCCCCAGCGCCTTTCCGGACTTGACTGCAATTGGCGGGACGATTGGGTTAATACTTCCTTTCTTCTTGCTCGTACCCTTGCAGCGCGGCAATTGACCGCGCGAACTACCACACCGCTGCGCACGGTGGATGGGACAAGGAGAGAGCATGAAGAAGCTGGGAGCATTTTTGTTGGCGGCAGCAGCTGTCACGCCGGGTTTGGCAAGCGCACAGAGCGGAGTCACACTCTATGGCGTGGCCGATCAGTACATTGAGTACGTCAAGTCTGGCGGTAAGCACGCCGCGCGCGTGGAGGACGGCGGCCTTTACCAATCCCGCTGGGGCTTGCGTGGCAAGGAGGATCTGGGTTCCGGCGTGTCTGCCGTGTTTACGCTGGAGACCGGGCTCGCGTTGGACTCGGGTACCGTGCAACAAGGTGGCCGGCTGTTTGGCCGGCAGGCCTGGGTAGGCCTGAGCAGCACGCAGTGGGGGGCGGTGACATTGGGCCGGCAGAATACCCCTATCTACTACATCGAGGGGCAGGCGTCAGCCTTTGGCTTCTCGCCGTATGGCCCGCTTGGGCGTTTGCAGAACAGCGGCCCCGCGGGCAGTAGCCTTACTGCCCGCGCCGACAATTCCATCCGGTATGAGAGCCCCGACCTGGCGGGCTTTCAAGCTAGTCTGATTTATTCGCTCGGGGCCGAGCGCACGGCGCCACCGCGCGACGCTGACTGGCTGAAGGCGGTGGGACTTACCTATGGCAGAGGGCCGCTCTGGCTCGGCCTGGCCTATGAGAGCGGCGTCGCGGATGCCGATCGGGACGAGCGTGCAATCGGGGGAACGTATGAGTTCCCGTGGTTGAAAGTATTCGTAAACGGGCGTCAGGCAACACGTTGGAATCCGGGGCAGGCTACGATCAAGGACCGCGGCTACCATGTCGGCGTTTCCGTACCTGTGGGTCCAAGCGGGCTGGTGCTGCTGGCGTATGGCATGCAGCGCACGGTTGGTACGTCGAACCGGGGCGACCAGGCATCCCTGGGCTACCAACATAATCTGTCCAAGCGCACGACACTATACGCAAATGCCAGCAAGATCTGGAACAAGGGTCAGGCCAACTACACGTTCTCAAACTTCCCCAATGACGTTTCACCCGCTGGTGCATCCAACCCGCAGGGCGTGATGTTTGGCATGCGCCAACTGTTCTGATGCAAAGATTGGACGATCTGATAAAACACTGTTCGCAGCTGGGGCGATAGTTTGCCCTGGCGTGGCCGACTGGGCGATACCTCCTGCAGCCGCCCATTCGGCCTTTGCGAGTTCTTATGCTGGTCGGCTGCTCCCTTCTGCAGCCTTGCCCGTTGGGGAAGACGAACGATGCGATACCTAGTGCTGGTGGCGGCTGCATTGCAGCTGTGCGGCTCCCTTCCGGCTTGCGCAGAGCAAGCAGTACAAGGAAAGGGACTTGGCCTGGAAACAGCCAGTCATCTCGTTAGTGCCGCGGCGCAGTTCGCCGGGCAGAAGAAGACACCCGTCAGCATTGTCGTCGTGGATGCCGCAGGCCACTTCGTGACTGGCGTGCGGATGGACGGAGCCCCGTTTGCGACATTCGATGTCGCTCGCGGCAAGGCGTTGGCGACAGCGGCCACCGGCGGAGCATCTGGTGCCGAACTGGCCCAGCGCTATCGAGCCAATCCTATTGTCTTCGGGCAGATGAGTTCCCTCGTCTATGGTGGTCCTCTTTTTCCGTCGCAAGGCTCGCTCGGGATCTATATCGGCGGTCAATTGGCTGGTGCTGTTGGCGTCAGCGGGGGGCCGTCAGACATGGACGAGGAGGCGGGCAGGCGTGGCATCGCCGCGATCGGTGCAACGGAAACCCCATAGGGGCAGACGTTGCGAATCCCGTCTTCGGGTAAGTCGCCGGCCGTTCAGTGGCCGGCGCTTCTCGCCTCAGATCCTGCCAGCCAAACCGGCAAGAAAGCCCTCGACTCGCGTGGCCAAATCGACTGGCGCTTCGTTCATGGGGTAGTGACCCGCATTACCAATGACCTCGATTTCCGCATTCAGAAACAACCTGCCGTAGGTCTCTTCCATTAACGCCGCGGTCAGCGACGGATCATGTTCCCCGACCAGCACCAGTGTGGGAATTTCGATGCCCGCAATTCGCCCCGACAGGTCGGTGTCTGCCCATGCCTGAAAGTAGGCGGCAAACGCCGCGACCTCGGAGTGCTCGATGGAATCCTGTGCCATTCGCGCGAGCCATGCCCGCCCAAGCCGGTTACCCGTGGTGGTATCGATGATCCCGATTCTGGCTTCCACGCTGCGGGCGGCGCTCTCGAACAGCGTTCGCGTGGAAGCATCGAACTCGACAGGTGTCGGTGGAACAGGTGTGATACCCACCATTGCCGTAATGCGCTCGGGGGCAAGGACGGAGACGGCCTGCATGGCCTTCCCACCCATCGAATGGCCGAGCAATGCGAAGCGGTCCCATCCAAGCCCATCTGCAAGGGCCAACGTGTCCTTGGCAATTTCGCCAATGCTGAAGGTGCCTTCACGATCGCGACGGGATCCATAGCCCCGATAGTCGATGAAAGCATAGGTGAAGGTCTCCACATCGATTTCACCTGGAAAGTTTCCCCAGCTTCGCGCATGACCAAACCAGCCATGCAAGGCGATGACATGTATGGGTCCATGGCCAACTAAAACGAGGTCTTTCGTATCCATTTATCTTCCCTTTCTTGATGGACGGATCTCAATCCTGCACCAGGAGTCGTTGCATGCGATCGCACCCGACGCATTTTGCGGAGGATTCGGTAAATGTCCGGGACAGCCTGCCAGGCAAAAATGATGGACTTCCTGGTAAATGGCTAGTCGGTAAGGAAAACGCCATTCCGTCGGATCGGTAAAGTAGGGAGCAAGACGTAACCGGTGCGTACTGGCATCACGAAATCAAGGAGACATGATCATATGTTGAGTCTTAATACCCCGGCGCTTCGGGTGGCATCAGCCAGGCTAGCCATACTTGCAAGTCTGGCCGCCGCAATGCTCGGAGTCCTGCCTGGCAGTGAGAGCGCGGCATCAGCGGCCGAACCTGCGTCGGCAAGCTGGAAGCCTGCAAAGCCCGTTACCTTCATCGTTCCCTTCCCTCCAGCCGGCATCAATGACGTGCTGGCCAGAACGCTGGCGCAGCGGTTGTCGAATGTGCTCGGCCAACCCGTCGTGGTTGAGAACAGGCCCGGCGCAAGTGGAAACATCGGTGCCGAGGCAATCGTGCGAGCCGCACCAGACGGGCAGACGATTGGAATTCTCAACAGCATTCATGCGGTCAACGCCGCCTTCTACAGGAAGCTTCCATATAACGTCACGCGTGATCTGACACCCGTGGCCCCGCTTGGGGAATCTCCGCTGGTACTGGTGACCAATCCACACACGCCATACAAGTCTGTTCCCGAGCTGATTGCGTTTGCCAAGGCAAATCCAGGCAAGGTGAATTACGGAGGACCCACGAGCTACCCGCTCGAGATGATCAAGACGATGGCTGGCGTGGACATCACCAATATTCCGTACAAGGGTAGCGGTCCAACCATCAATGACATGATTGCAGGCCACATTGATCTGGCAACCGGCCCGTTGCTGGAGTACATGCCGCATGTGAAGTCCGGCAAGTTGCGGCTGCTCGCAGTCGGGACACCAAGTCGCCTGAAGTCCATGCCTGATGTGCCGACGATTGCCGAAGCCATCCCGGGTTACGACATCACGGTCTGGTATGGATTGTTCGCGCCCAAGGGTACTCCCGCGCCGGTCATAGAACGGTTGCGCGACGCAACCAGGAACGTCATGAATGATCCTGAAGTTCGCAAATACATGGCTGAACTGAGTGTGGACATCACTTTCAGCCAGTCTGGCTCCAACGCCTTATCCAGTCGCTTGTCCAGCGAGACCGAGCGCGCCAGGGGAATTGTCGCCAAAACGGGCGCCTATCTGAATTGAGCCAGTCAATCTTCCGAGGGGACATCATTGTGAGACGCCGTCCGACACGCCGAACCCACGCTGCCTTGATCGCGGCCTTGCTTGTGCTCATCTCACAGGCCCGGGGTGAACCTGAATCCGGAGCACGGGACCTGTCGGATGCACGGCGTGTTGCAGAGATATGTGCGGCGTGCCACGGCGTCGGCGGTCAAAGCAACCAAGGGGCGTATCCCAGCCTCGCGGGACAGAATGCGGACTATCTGCTTAAGCAGATGCGGCAATTCAAGGGGACCGCTGGTGAGAAGCCGCTACGTAACAACGAAGTGATGCGCGCAGTGATGGAACCCTTTAATGACAATGAAATGCAGAATCTCGCCCGCTATTTCAGTCATCGGCCGCCAGCACGAAGCCAACCAGTCTCAGCGGACCTTGTCGAGCCTGGTCGCGTGATCTATTGGAAGGGTAATCCAGCAAATGGATTGCCGGCGTGTGTCTCTTGCCATCGGCCCGGCGGTGAGGGTATTGCTCCCGATTTTCCGAGGATCGGTGGTCAGCAATCCGAGTACGTGGAGAAGCAGCTGCATGCATGGAGGACGGGCTTGCGAGGCGGACCGGGGAAGTTGATGAGCCTGATCGTGCCATTGATGAGCGATGGAGAGATCGAGGCTGTTGCTCAGTACGTCGCGCAACTTCAATGAGCCGGAAAGCCGGCGATCAGGTGAAAACCAGAGATTCAGATTCTCAGAAGGAGGAGCACAAAAGATGTTGATCGACAGAAGGCAACTACTGAAGGCGGCAGCCGTCGCAGGAATCGGTGTGGGATCGGCAAAGACAATGGCCCAGGCATCCGTCACAGCGCCGCCCGAGGGAAATGCGTTGGCGGACAATGCGGTTGGTTCCCCACTTCCGGTACGCAAGCCAGGCAGGATTCATCGTATCGTTTCGACATCGGAGACCGTGAGAGTCGGCATACTGGATCCGAAGGTCGCGCCAGTAGCAACAGTCGAATCGGGTGATCTGGTCGCATACCCGAATACCTGGGTGAACTGGGCCAATGGCGCCAGGTACGGCATGAGCTTTGAGGAGCGGGAACCCGTGCGCAAGCGGTTTCCGCAAGGACCCTACTCGAACATTGGTCCGGTCGAAGTCAAGGGGGCCATGCCTGGAGACGTGATTGAATGTCACATGGTCCGGTTGCGCCCGATTGGGTGGGGCTGGAACTCGGCGCCCAAAGGGGTAGGCGCGCTGCCGAACGACTTTAGCAAACCATACCTGCGCTACTTTGAGTTTGACGAGTCGCGCAAGTACACAGAATTCGCGCCGGGCATTCGTATCAGGCTCGCCCCGTTTCAAGGCGTCATGGCAGTCCAGCCCGCTTCAGACGAGCCCGTCAGCGGTATCCTCAGCGGACCGTATGGCGGCAACCTGGTGTTGCGAGAACTCGTCGAGGGAACCTCGTTGTTTTTGCCGGTGCAGCGCCCGGGCGGGATGGTCTGGACAGGAGACTCTCATGCGGCGCAAGGCGATGGCGTAGTCAATCAGACTGCGATTGAAACCGCGATGGAGGACATGCAGATCCAATACTTTCTGCACAAGCGAAATGCCCTCGCCCTGCCAATGGCAGAGACGCCTTCACATTGGATTGCGTTGGGATTCGGCAAGAACCTGGATGATGCCCTGACGGCGTGTTTGCGACACATGATCAGCTGGTTGAGCGAAGCTTCCGGCATGGACACGCAGGATGTCTACTCGCTCGCCAGTATCGCCGCGAACTTCCGGATTACCCAGTATTCGAACCAGACGGCTAGCAATTACACTTCCATCCCGGCCAAGACCGTGCATGGGATGCTTCCGAAATCCGTGTTCGAACCCCGAATCAGGCAGAAGATCTCGGATTCACTGCGATCCTGACAGCCTGTTGCAGATGGCTGGCGTGCACTACTGCCCGGACTGCACGCCAGCGACAATGCCCGTACGACGGAATTCCGACGGGCTGATCCCCAGATGCTGGACGAAGAAGCGCGTGAAGTGGCTTTGTGCGCTAAAGCCCAGCTGGTGCGAAACTTCGCCGATGCTCGTGTGACGCTCTGTCAGCAGCCGGGTGGCAAGGCCCACGCGAACCCAGTCGAGGTACTGCTGGGGCGAGATCCCCATGCAAGCCTTGAACTGATCAAACAGACGGCTTCGCGACATGCCCACTGCATTCGCCACGGTTTCTACATTCGGGTTCTCCCATGCATGGTTCCGAATGAACTCCGCCGCGCGTTTGATTCGATAGTCAAGCGGCTTTGATGTGGCCAGGATCTCGGTCATGGAACGAAGCTTGGCATATCGTGCCGAGATTGCTCTTACCAGTTGGGCCACGGCCTCCTCGCAGCTTGTGGTCGCATTGGTTTCACCGTGCGTGAGGCAGCCGCTGAGCGCGGCGAGTGCCGTCGCTATCTCGCCATCCACTCCAGCGGCGAGCTCCCTGAACTGCAGACCGGTTGCTGCGTTCTCAATATCCAGGGTGGTTCCAAGCCAGCCGGGGTCGAGCAGGAGCGCCAGCAGGAGGGACCGTTCGGGGCCTTGATCCAGTTTGGCGTGTGTCGACCATGGATTGATCAGCAGTGCGCGGTCGTCAGACACCGTGACCGTGCTGTCGTCCACCTTGAAGAGAGCGTCCGAGCCGCCCAGCTTGAAAATCAGATGAAACTCGGCGTGAGCGTGTGCGACAAGCGCCTCTTCGATCAGATGAAGCGTGGCGCGTCCGAAACTGCCATGAACGATGCGAATGAGCCGGTCCTTGGCCATTGATGTGTCTCCTGAATCCTCGTTGGTGTGCCTTCGCCATCTTGGGACGATTGGGTAACCGGGGGGATGCTTTGGTTATGCTGATAATTTAGTGTGCGTTTAAAGTTTAACCGTCGAAGCGATTCCTGGGCAAGACGGAAATAGTAAGGCTGTTAAATAGATAGAGCATTACGGATTGTGCGGTATTTAAAAATGCGTTATTAATTGGAGGAACTATGTTTCAGTATTTTCCCGGCAACTATATGTGGTCGCTCTCGGTGCTGCGCTGCATGGCGGGCGGTGGCATCTTTGGAGAGATAGATTGGGTCTGCCGCAATCTGCACGAAGCTTCGAAAGCCGGTGCCGCGGGTGATACCGAGGCGTGGCACAAGGCGTGGCACACGCTTTCCGAACAAGTCGAAGGCGTAGCGCGGGATGCGGCGGGCAAGGGGCACTCGGTCACCGCGCGGGAGGCTTATTTCCGCGCCGCGCAGTACTACCAATGGACGGAAGCGTTCCTGGATCCGGACGATGCACGTGCGCCAATTTATTATGGCAAGCATCTTGATTGTTTCAGGGAATTTGCCGAGCTTAGTTCCCCGCAGGTCGAGATTCTTGATATTCCGTTCGAGAATTCGGCTATCACGGCATACTTCGTCAAAGCCCAGAACGTGACCGGTCGGGCGCCCACGGTGTTGTTGCACGACGGCCTCGACGGCACCAAGGAGGAAATGTTCTACGTTGCACGTGCGCTCGCTGCGCGCGGCATCAATTGCCTTGGCTTTGACGGCCCGGGTCAGGGCGCCACCCTTCGGGTGAAGGGTCTCGTAGCGCGGCATGACTCCGAAGTGGCCCTGTCGGCAGTGGTCGACCATGTATCGGGCAGGGACGATGTGGACGCGGATCGCATCGGGTTGATGGCGGCCTCGATGGGAGGCTACTACGCTCCGCGCGCCGTTTGCTTCGAGAAGCGGATCAAGGCTTGCGTGGCATGGGCGGCCATCTATGACTACTACGCTTGCTGGCAGCGCCGTGTCGGATATGAAAAGGGCGCCGGCATCCAGCAACTCGATGCCAATGCCGCGCTGGGCACCACCGGCAAGCATTTCCTCCGGATCATGGGCGTGCAGACCTGGGACCAGGCCTTCGAGAAGCTTGAGAAGTTCCGCCTGAAGGGGGTCGCCTCCAACATTACTTGCGACTTCCTGATCGTTCATGGCGAACACGACCGGCAAACGCCACTCATCGAGGCGCAGGAATTGTTCGCCGAGGCGAGCTCCCGCCACAAGGAGCTGCGCGTCTATACCGAAGCAGAAGGCGGCGCCGCGCATGTCCAGCTCGACCGGCCAGAACCTGCCCTGAGCTTGATCTGCGACTGGTTTGTCGAGCGGCTTTGAGCGCGATCCGCGCTTCGGCACCCCTCGCCTAGCAAGCCTCACGAGCCGGCATACAGGCCATGTATGCCGGCTCCAAGCGCCCGGAGCGGACCGCACGCACCTGCGATGCCAATGCGCGGCGGGGCTGGCGGGTGGCCACGGATGCGCTATGTATGAGGACTTACCCATGAGGCGGTTACCTTAGTATTGCAAACGTTTGCAAAGAGGCCATGATACCTTCGGATTCGCTGGAGTGTTCTGGGGTAAGCACTAGTTGCGGGCACATTTGTGGATCCGTCGACACTGCGCCGACCAGCTTCCGAAGCGTTGTCCCGGCGCATTGGCGAGATCGGCTGCAACTCTCCGGCCACAGAGGTGCTGCATCGGCCACGTTTGGCGCGGGCAGGTGACCCCGGCAGCCATTCACACATTCCCGGCTTTGGCGGCCGCGGCCTGCAACACCCTGGTGAAATTCAGGTGGTTGACCGCCGCTCACGCGATGCTTGCCAATGACGACCGAAGGCACCGAGTGGATGCCGTCCGGCTGTGCCTGCAGTTCCTGCGCTACGACCTCCGCTTCGTCCGCCGTGCCGCTCAGGTATTCGCGTACCTGTTCCAAGGCATGCGACGAGCGGCAGGGGAGTTCTGCGTCTCCATGACCATCGCCTTTCAAGCGACGGGAGGTCAAGTCTGCGCTCCTCTGCATGGTCGCTGTCCGACCCTAAAGGCTCTAAAGGGACATTCCGCTTTCTGAACAGCGGACATTAGTAGAGGTTATTTACAACTGCGGAATCGAGGACAGCACCTTCGTCATGCGGGTATGCGGACCACTCACGCCGACGTAGTTAGCGTTCCGATTCGCACACGAATCTCGCGTAAAGCCGATTGAAAGAGGGGGTGGCATAGTTCGGGAAATTCCCGCTGCAGCGGGTGCCAATAAAATTCAAACATGTGGCCGCCGTCGTCGCTAGTCTCGAAGGTCCACTCGTCACGCAATTTCGCCCCTGACTCGCACAGTTGGAAAGACCAGATTTGTTCCTGATAGGAAGCGTTCCAAAGACCGAGATCTGAAACCACGTGAGCGTCGCAAATCCCTGACTCTTCACAGAGCTCGCGAATTGCCGCCTCCGGCGGAGACTCACCCTGCTCAATGGTGCCCTTTACCAACTGGTAGCCTGCGGCGGGATGCTTGAATGCGAGGATATGTACGATACCGTGACGACTGCGCAAAACAATCGGGCACGCTTTTGTTGCGGTCATGTGGCTCCTTGAATAGATTCCTTAAGAAAACTTGCTGTGTCAACGCCGATCGCCAAACAGGGCAGACCTTGAACCGGTACTGGACACGATATCTTCGTAGGTACTCGCCGTGAGAGTCTTCTCTAACAGGTCGGGGTGAGATTGAAGAAATCCGGAAAGCTTGGCTGGATAGCTGCTCGTAAATCGAATCAGTTCCATGGTATTTGGAATCAGCTCGCGCGCATGGTGTACTTCATGCTGACCCGCGGTGAGGCCTTCGTCGACCGGGGCCAGCAGCACTACGAAGAACAGCAGCGCCAACGCGCCATCGCCGCGCTCCGGCGTCGCGCGACTGCCCTCGGTTTCCAGATCCCCCCAGCCGCTCAGCTAGCTTGAAAAACCGTGCTGCCCTAATTGTTTCTCATGAGTAGCGACGCCGCCTACCGATGTTGCGGCCCGTTACCTTCAACGTGACAGCGCCCCGACGAGATCTAGTGTGCCATCGATCAGAACGCAGACGTCGTTGGGATCGTCGTAGCCGCTGTCCGTATTTCCATGTCGATTGCATTGCGATACGCAAACAACGCCGGCGCACCTCCGGTATGCAGGAACAACACCGGGCCATCGCCGGTAAAGCGCCGGCGCGCGACACCATCGAGCAGGCCGGCCATCGCCTTCCCCGTATAAACGGGATCGAGCAACACCCCTTCGGTACCGGCCAGGATGCGGATGGCCTCCAGCCCAGCCTGGTTGGGTTCACCATAGCGAGGCGCGAAGTACTCGTCCCACAGCTCGACTTTCAGCCCTGCCGGCACCTCGACATCGAGCAGCGCAGCAGTACCTTCGATCAGCCCAGCCACCTTCGGCGTTTGCGCCGCGACGCTGCGCGACACGGTAACGCCGACGACCGGTGTATCCGGCATCGCGTGTGCGAGCGCTAACGCAAGCCCGCCATGGGTTCCGGCACTGCCGGACGCTAGCACGACCGCCGAGAATGCAAGACCCATCGCTTCGGCTTGCTGGGCCAACTCCAGGCCGGCACGTACATACCCCAATGCCCCCAGCGGATTGGACCCGCCGATTGGAATGACATAGGGCCTGTGCCCCTCGCTACGCAGCCGTTCCGCAAGGGCTTGCAACTGTGCGTCGGCGTTATCGAGACTCGCAACTGGCTCGGCCTGCGCGTCGAACAGATCGAGCAGCAGGCGGTTGCCGCTGTGCAGGTAGTCGCCGTCTGCCGTGCCGGTCGGGTTTTCCAGCAAAGCGCTGCAGCGTAGCCCAAGACGGGCCGCCAGCGCGGCCGTCTGCCGGACATGGTTCGACTGTATGGCTCCGGCCGTTACCAGCGTATCGGCGCCCTGGCGCAAGGCGTCAGCCGCCAGGAACTCAAGCTTGCGCAGTTTGTTTCCGCCAAACGCAAGTGGCGTGGTGTCATCCCGCTTGATGTAGATATCGCGCCCGAGCATCCCGGACAGGCGATCAAGCTTTTGCAGGGGCGTGGCCGCGCCGACCAGATCGAGGCGGGAAAAGGAGGCAAGGTGATCCGAGATCTTCATGATTTCGACTTTGGGGGAGGTGGACCAAGACGGGGCGGCGGCGGGCGTTGTCAGCGGGGACCTTGATCGCCTTCGACTTCCCCCGCCTTCATGCAAGGTGGTGTGAGTCAATGCAGAATCTTTGCGAGGAATTCCTTCGCCCGGGCCGACTTCGGGTCGCCGAAGAAGGCTTCCTTGCCGGTATCTTCGACAATGGCGCCGTCATCCATGAAAATCACGCGGCTGGCGACCTTTTTCGCGAACCCCATTTCATGGGTGACGCAGATCATCGTCATGCCCTCGCGTGCGAGTTCGACCATGACGTCCAGCACCTCATTGATCATTTCGGGATCAAGCGCCGATGTCGGTTCGTCGAACAGCATGGCGATCGGATCCATCGACAGCGCGCGCGCAATCGCAACGCGTTGTTGTTGCCCGCCCGAAAGCTGCCCGGGGTATTTCCGCGCATGCGCTTTCAGGCCGACGCGCTCGAGCAGCCGCATTCCGTTCTCCTGTGCCTCCTCTTTGCGGCGTTTCAACACTTTGACCTGCGCTAGGGACAGGTTGTCGAGAATGGACAGATGCGGGAACAGCTCAAAATGCTGAAACACCATGCCAACCCGCGCACGCAACTGGGCGAGCTCGATCTTCGGATCGCCGACCATCACACCGTCCACACTGATCCGGCCCTGCTGAAACGGCTCGAGGCCGTTGACCGTTTTTATCAGCGTGGATTTTCCTGATCCGGAAGGGCCGCAGATGACCACGACCTCGCCTTTTTCTACCTGGGTGCTGCACGCATCAAGCACCTTGAACTGACCGTACCACTTCGATACGCCTTCGAGCGCGATCATTGTTTTGTCTCCTACTTGCAGATTGCTTTCTTCGGGGTTCCGACCCGTTAAATCAACGCGTCACTGGCAGTGTCAGACGCGCCTCGAGGCGACGCTGCACCCATGACAATCCGGTGCTGAACAGCCAGTAGATCGCTGCTACCGACAGATACAAGGGAAGCGGCTGGAACGTTGATGCGATGATTTCCTGGGACGACCTGAGCAACTCTGTCACGGTGATGACGGACACCAGCGACGTATCCTTGATCAGGCTGATTAGCGTGTTGCCGAGGCTTGGCACGGCAAGCCGCAAGGCCTGCGGGCAGACGATGTAACGCAGCGTCTGCAGATGGCTCAGCCCGAGGCTGTGCGCTGCGCTCCATTGCCCTCTGCCGATACCGAGAATCGCGCCGCGCATGCTTTCCGACAGGTACGCGCCGGCATTGGCCGTGAGGGTAAGAATGCCGGCGCTGGTGGGATCCAGGGAAATGCCGAGGTCTGGCAGGCCATAGTAGACGACAAACATCTGCACCAGCAGCGGAGTGCCGCGCATGACACTGACATAGGTGCGGGCAATGCCGCCAAGGATTGGACTGGTGCTGATACCCATGATGGCGACCACGATCCCGACCAGCAGGCCGAACACCATCGACGCCAAGGCAAATTTCACGGTGATCGCCGCTCCGTGCAGGAGTACAGGCGATGCATGAATAACTAGATCAAGAGATTCCATGATTCAATCCGTAGCAGTGGCCGCGTGGCCGGCCGGGCCCATGCCTGCAGCGATGGAGCGAGCCGGCCGGCGTGGCAGCGATTACTGGGCGATGGGTCTGCTGGCGTCGGTAGCCAACCACTCGATGGACAGCTTGCGCAATGTGCCATCCTGCTGCAACGCGTTCAGTGCGTCGTCAATGGCTTTGGCAAACTTGGGATTGCCCTTGCGGAACGGGATGCCCATCTCAAGCTTCGTGCCAGCGAGCAGCGCGCCGGTGCGTAGCGGCATCTTGGAGTTCTTGATCAGGTACGGCAGCATCAGGCGGTCATTGAGGGCGGCATCGATGCGCCCGGCCGCTAGGTCACGCAGGTTTTCCGACGTACCCGGATAGGTTTGCACCAGGATACCCGGCACAGATTTCGCCAGTTCGGCATAATTGCTGCCCAGGGTGACGCCGACGGATTTTCCCTTCAGTTCTTCAAGCGAATTGAACTCGCGCTTGTCATTGCTGCGCTGAAGTACCTGGACCGCGGAATAGACGTATGGCTGGGTAAAATCCAGAGCCTGGCGGCGCGCCGGCGTGATGCCCACCTGGTTGACGATGACGTCGAACTTGCCGGCTTGCAGGCCGGCAATGATGCCACTCCACTCGGTGGTGATGAACTGGACCTTGAGCCCCATCTTGTCGGCCACGGCTTTGGCCACGGCCACGTCAAAGCCGTCGAGCTGACCGTCGCCATTGCGATAGCCAAAGGGTGGGTAAGTGCCCTCCATGCCGACTTTCAGGACACCGCTGACTTTGACCGAATCCAGCAGATCTTCAGCGTGCACGGCGGGCGCCGTGACATTGAGGAGGGTCGCGATGCACGCGCTTTGCAACAGCAACTTCAGGGATTTCATGCCTTGTCTCCAATGTAGGAATCGATATTTTTTTGAAGGGCAACGCTATTGCCCGACAAGTCGGTGGAACGCGGCTTCCAGATCGGCGATCAAATCCTCCTTGGCCTCAAGGCCCACGTGCAATCGAAATGCCTGGCCGGCATACGGCCAGGCGGCTGCGGGGCGCTCCTCCTTGGGATCGAAGGGCATCACCAGACTCTCGAATCCGCCCCAGGAAAAGCCCAGGCGGAACAGCTTCAGGTCGTCGATGAAGGCGCGGAACGCCTCACGCCCATATCCGGGCTTGAGTACGACGCTGAACAATCCTGAAGCCCCCGTGAAATCCCGACGCCAGAGTGCGTGGCCCGGCGCACCAGGGAGCCCAGGGTGCAACACCTGGGCCACCTCCGGGCGGCCCGCCAGCCAATCGGCAATGGCCAGTCCGCTACGCTGATGCCGCTCAAGGCGCACGGCCATCGTCCGCAAGCCTCGCTGCGCGAGATAAACGTCGTCCGGGCCTGCGTGCTGACCAGTGGCGAAGACATAGTCGCGCACCGTGTTCCATGACTCACGGTTGGTCGTGATCACACCCATCAAAGCGTCCGAATGCCCAACGATGTATTTCGTCCCCGCATGCACGGAGACATCCACGCCGTGCTCGAATGGCTTGAAGAACAAGGGCGTGGCCCACGTGTTGTCGATGACGACGACCGCGCCATGCCGGTGCGCGACCTTCGCAATGGCAGGAATGTCCTGCATTTCGAACGTCTGCGAACCCGGTGACTCGGCGAACACGAGGGTCGTGGCCGGACGGAACAAGGCCGCGATGTCGGACCCAAGCGTGGGGTCGTAGAACGTCGCCGACACGTTGCAGCGGCCCAGTACCGTTTCGACATAGTGGCGCGTCGGGCCATAGACGCTGTCGCTCACCAGGATGTGATCGCCGGCTTTGACGAACGCCATGATCGCGCTCGTACACGCCGCCAGGCCCGACGGCACCAGCAGCGAACGGTGCCCGCCTTCGAGTTGCGCCAAGGCATTCTGCAACGCGAAGGTGGTCGGCGTGCCTTTGCGGCCGTACCACATGACATCCGTGTCGGCGCCCGACATGGCGCGCCCGCGCGCTTCCATGTCGTCGAGATTGCGAAACGTCACGGTTGACGCATGGAAAACCGGCGGATTGACGACGCCGCCGAAATCGTCCGGATCGATGACGCCGTGCGAGAGGTAGGTATGGGGGGACATCCGGATTACCCTCGCCTGGCGCTGTTGACCATGTCGCCCAAGCGCTCCAGTCCCATGCGGAGATTAGACTCGGGCGGGCCGAACGAGAAGCGCACCCAGCTTGCGTCGATATACTCGGTCGCTCGCTGCTTGCCCGGATTGACGTCGAAGAACCTGCCGGGCACGGTCATGACCTTGCGCTTGAGACCCTCGGTAAAGAAGGTGTCCGCGGTGTTCAGCGGTGCGGGCAGCCGATGCACTCGGCCCCACAGATAGAACGTGCCGTTGCCGGGGCAGGGGATTTCGACACCCATTTCGGTCAGCGCGTCGAGCATGATGCGGCGCTTCCTGGCGAATATTTCCCGCAATGCGGACGTCTCCTGATCCGCACGGTCGCGTTGCAGCGCCTGCACGGCAAGCCGTTGCACGATCGTCGGCGGGCCGCCGTCGATGGCGCTTGCCGCACGGCTGATCATGTCGATCACGTCGGTCGGCCCCACTACCCAGCCTACGCGCAGGCCGGGGTAACGATGATTCTTCGTCAGGCCGTCGACGATGACGACCGGGTCCGTCTCCACGTTCTCGACGAACTCGGCGGCAGACACCGGCTGGTCCGCGGGGGCGTGGTCATCTTCGAACACGAAGTGCGAATAGAATTCGTCGAGCAGCATCCAGCAGCCCGTGTCGCGCGCCACCGCCACATACTGCGCCAGCGCTTCACCACGCACCACGGCGCCCGTGGGGTTGTTGGGATTGCTCCACAGCAGCGCATCCAGTTCTTCCCTGGCGATCAATCCCTCGAGCGCCGGCGCCGGGATGGCAAAGCCGTCTTCGGGCCCCACCGGCAGCGTGACCGGCGTGAAGCGGTGGCGGTGGTAAGCGATCAGATCTTCGTAGGCGGTGTAGTCGGGCACGACATGGCCCAGACGAATTTCTCCAAGGGTGGCGAGCAGGCGCGACAGCGCAAGCCGCCCACCGGACGCGATCGCGACATTGTCCTTCGTGTACTGCGATGCCTTGCCGCGACGATAGCGACGGTTGTAATCGTCCGCGACCGCCTGACGCAGGGCATCGATGCCGCCGACCGGCCCGTAGGCGCAATCGGCCACGTCGAACTGCAGCGAAGCCAGCCGTTCCGGCGCGCCTGCCATGGGCCCGATTTCAGGCTGCCCCTGGCCGAGGTTGCACCAGTCGGGATGACCGTTCCGGAAGCCGAGCTTGACGGCTTCGTGAACGACGTGGATCACGCCCATATAGGGGACCGGGCGTAGCAGGGAAGACACTAGTGAGCTTGTCATGTTGTTGTCGAAGGGGGGGATTGCTTATCGGTGACGCGACGCCATCGAAGCGAACAGCAGCGACGCGCCAAACGAAAACGGTGACGACATATGCCACGGATAGCGCTCGCCTACCGATGCGGGATGCGCCTTGAAGAGCCGGAATATTGTTCTCATGGTGGGGGCGTGATCTGGTATTGCGCGTCGTCTGGTCCTGAATTGGAAAGCCGGTTTCGCGCTGTTTGTGAGAGAAATCATAGTGTTAGACTCCCGCAAAATGCTTCCAAAAACTCCCACGATCGCGCTTCTAATTAGAAGAATTTTCTACTGGGATGGAGCCATGAAGAAATGCAGGCCCCGGCGTACTTTCCAGATATCGCTGCGCATCGAGCGCGGCCATGCAGCCCGTGCCGGCGCTGGTGATCGCCTGCCGATAGATGTGGTCCTGCACGTCGCCAGCCGCGAACACGCCCGGCACACTCGTGCCCGTGGCGTTGCCGCAGAGGCCGCCGTTGGTGATGATGTAGCCGTTCACCATCTCGAGCTGGCCCTTGAAGAGGTCGGTGTTCGGCTTGTGGCCGATGGCGATGAAGACGCCTTGCAGTGCGAGTTCGCTGGTCTCGCCGGTTTGCGCATGCCTGATGCGAAGGCCGGTCACACCGGCCCCATCGCCATTCACTTCGTCGAGCACGTGGTTCCATTTGATCTCGACAATACCTTGCTTCGCCTTCTCAAGCAGACGATCGACCAGGATCGGCTCGGCGCGGAACTTGTCGCGGCGATGGATCACCGTGACCTTCTTCGCGATGCCAGCCAGATACAGTGCTTCCTCGACTGCCGTATTGCCGCCGCCAACCACGGCCACATGCTGCTGCTGGTAGAAGAAGCCATCGCAGGTCGCGCAGGCGGACACGCCGCGGCCCATGAAGGATTCCTCGGACGGCAGGCCGAGATACTGCGCGGATGCGCCGGTCGCGATGATCAGTGCGTCGCAGGTGTACTCGCCGGATTTACCGATCAGGCGGATCGGCTTCCCGTCGAGCTTTGCCGTGTGGATGTGGTCGAACACGATCTCGGTGTTGAAGCGCTCCGCGTGGTCGAGAAAGCGCTGCATCAGCTCTGGGCCCTGCACCCCCGTTGCGTCCGCCGGCCAGTTTTCGACATCGGTCGTGGTCATCAGCTGGCCGCCTTGCGCCAGGCCAGTGACGAGCACCGGCGACAAGTTGGCGCGCGCTGCATAGACGGAGGCGGTATATCCGGCAGGGCCGGAACCGAGAATCAGGACCTTGGCATGCTTGGGCGAAGACATTGGAGAATCCGTAGCTTATTCAAGAGACTTCAGGCGATTGCCTGAAGCGATTACCGAACAGGGTCGAAGTCGAGGCCCGCCACGCATGGGTACCGCAATGTTGCGGTAGACGATGCCACCGATCGCAATGGTTGCGATGGCGCGCCGGGGCTGCATGGAAGGGCCTCTTCACGCATGAACCGGGTTGGGCTGTAGTCAGGAGGCGGGACGCGCCACACCGTACTGCGACGACAGGTATCGACGGATATGGTCGGGCGAATCGATAAAGCGCGTCTGACCGTGTACGTGAATCGCCACACCGTCATCGACCGGCGCGCGCCCGGGGCCGAGCACCAGGACGGGGGCGGACTGGTTCGCCTCGCCGATCAGTTCGACAATTGCCATGCGAGGGCGGGGCGCATCGATGTATTCGACATCAACTTCATTGCGCAACTGCGGGAAGAAACCGAGCAGGCCTTCAACGGCAACGGAGTCTCCACAATAGAACGGACCTTCCGAGCCTGAAAAAAAGCCGGGGCGAAGCATGAATAGTTTGTCTTTCACTTTCACTCTCTCTGCGGGTTGAAATTGCTGGCGGACGCGCGTCGCTTGCCGTACCGCGAACCACCGACCACAGGATATGCGGTGCAAATTGAACCCACTAGTGGCGCGAACGACAATTTGCGTAAAGATCGTGCCAACTTGAGGGGAGCGGTGGCGATCAGGACCGCAGCACACGCAACAGACACGGGGGAGAGTCTTGCGAGACGTGGAGCAGATGGGGCAAAATCAATCGCTAGTGGCATCAAAGCCAATTTCCGTCCCTATCATGCCAAAGACCAAATCACAATCGTCTGTCAACGCAGGACTGGTTGTCGTCGTCGTGTATGACGGCCTGAGCCTCTTTGAATATGGCTGCGCCGTTGAAGTGTTCGGTCTGCCAAGACCTGAAATGGGCGAGAGCTGGTATCGCTTCATGACCTGTTCCGCCGAATCCGGGAGGTTGCGCGGTTCGGGTGGCATCCAGGTACAGGCTGACGGTGGCCTCGAACTCCTGGCCAAAGCGAAGACCATCATCATCCCGGGGTGGCGCGGTATCGAAGCGGACGTCCCGCCGGAACTTTGCCGCGCGTTGAGGAAGGCGAACAAACGCGGGGCGCGCGTCATGTCAATCTGCACGGGCGCCTTTGTCTTGGCAGCAGCAGGGTTGCTCGACGGAAAGCGTGCGACTACGCACTGGCGTCATGCCGCAGCACTCGCGGCGCGATATCCGGAAGTCCACGTGGAAGCGGACGTGCTCTACGTCGATGCCGGCGATGTCCTCACGTCTGCCGGCAGTGCGGCGGGAATCGACTTGTGCCTCCACCTGATTCGCCGGGACCTTGGCCCGCGCGCAGCCAACCAGGTCGCACGCCGACTAGTCATGCCACCCCACCGCGAAGGCGGGCAGGCCCAATATATCGACGAGCCGGTCTCAAAGCGTAGCGGCTCTTCGCTGGCACCCTTGGTGGACGCGGTGCGCGCAACATTGGACGAGGGCTGGTCGATTGTCAGAATGGCAAAGCAAACGGCGATGAGTGCCCGAACCTTTCAGCGGCACTTTGTCAGTACGATGGGGATGCCGCCAGGGGAGTGGCTGCTTTCCGAGCGCCTGGGCCGGGCCAGGGCATTGCTCGAAGAGACCGGCTTATCCGTGGATGAAATCGCGGTGCAAGTCGGTTTTGGTGCTGCAGCCACCTTGCGCAATCATTTCAGGACTCGGCTTGGAACCAGTCCGGGTTACTACAGGCGACGGTTCAGCGCATCCGAGGCACACTGATTACCTATCCGAGTTGTAGCGAGAGATCGTGAGCGGAGCGCAGCACGATTGTCCTCGCCAACCGCGGCTTTCAAACAATTTCTATAGGGCAATCACGCAGTTGCGACCCTCGTCTTTCGCACGGTAAAGCCGCTCGTCGGCCGCGCGAAAGATCGCGTCGATCGTGTTGCCGTCGCGCCCAAATTGGGACACCCCAATGCTGACCGTGATGCCAACACTACGCCCAATCTCGCTGTCAAAGACAGCGTTCTCTATGGCTGACCGAATTCGCTCGCCAATTGAAAGGCCTACATCAAGCGGGGCCTTGGGAAGCAAGACCATGAATTCCTCTCCCCCAACTCGCGCTACGCCGTCATAGGGGCGAATCGCTTCGAGGCATTTGTGCACGAACCCTTGTAGTACCTCATCGCCAACTTGATGCCCGTAGTGGTCATTGATTGATTTGAAATGGTCCAGATCGAGCGCAAGGACGGAGAACGGCGCCCCGTCCCGCTTTGCGCGCGCAATCTCAGTTTCGACAAGCTTGATGAATTGGCGTCGGTTCACTGCGCCAGTGAGCGGATCAGTGGCGGCCAGATACTCCAACTTTTGATTCGTTCTTTGCAGTTCTTGAAGCGCACCTTCTGTTCGTGCCATGGCAACCGCCAGGCGAGCCATCATTTCCTCCTGACTGTAGATCGTCGCGAACGAGCGCGTTGTGTGAAACGCCTGGATGATCCCATAGCTCAGAAAGAAGAAGCCGCCGGCAAAGATCGCGTGGGCAAGCCACCACATGTGATTCCAGGGGCGACCGAGGATAAATGCGAGCGAAGATAGCGCGAACGCAGTAATCGAAATGCCAAAAATCAGCATGAGTGGCGAGCGGATTCGGCGAATCAGCAGGACCACGACGTTCAAGACGGAACAGACTAGCGCGCCCCCTTCCATCGACAGTCGCACCCACAGGCTGCCCGCAATGGCTGTATTTGCCAAGTAGGCGACCGCTATGTCAATCAAAAGAAACGCACCAATCCACTTGCACCAGTACTTTAAGTTCGAGCGTTTCTCGACGGCATCTGGCGATCGTCCGAATGAAATCAGGCCGATAAATAACAGTATGGACATGACGAGACGTGAAGCTGGTCCATAGAGCAGGAAAAGCCAGATATTGTGGTGAGCCAAGCCGGTGAACGCCCCATGCAGAGTGTAGATCAGCACAAAGCCGAGAAAGCCCAAGGTCATCCAGCGCAACAAGGATTCCCCCGAGGACATGTAACAGCGCCATGTCACATACGTGACGAACAGGCCCTCGAGTGTTGCTGCAGCGATTGCGACTTCGTGAAACAGGTGGTTTTCGAACTTCAGCGTAGGATCTTGAAAGAAGAAAAGGTAGGCAACCAGACAGGCTGGAGCTAGTGCAAATATGAGGACGAGAAACCGTGCGTAGGTCTTGGTCACCAAGCGGATAGTTGCGCCTTGTTCATCGATTGTTGCGCTCACGTTCATGGACCTTCTCCAGGGAGGATCGGCTGGTCTTGTATGGCTCATGGCGATCCGCCTCCAGGGAGCGGTACGCGCATGCTTGACAATATATACTTGCAATTCCTCGGTGACCGAGCGTTAAATTAACGTAACATCAGATATTAACGAAGCCTCATCTCTATTACGCTTCCAAAGGAATGCCAAGGCTTGCTCAAAAAGCCAGCGTCAGTCGACGCTCCTGTCTCGACGTAGAGATCCTGAGCCATTCCAGTGTCGTCTACCGCTGTCGTCCATGAATGACTATTATGCTTCTTGCTGCACAGTCCCGTGACGTGATTGAGACGTGTCATCGAAATCCCAGCGAGGAGGTCCCGAATGACAACTGCAGGCTCAGAACGGTTTCAGATCTTGGCGCTGTCAGGCGGAGGCTTTCGCGGCCTGTATACGGCCAAGTTGCTGGCTGACTTCGAAGACGAGATTGGCGCGCCAATCGCCACTCGGTTCGATCTTGTAACGGGCACATCGATCGGTGGCATTTTGGCATTGGCCATCGCGATGGAAATCCCTGCGCAGCGCATTGTCGAACTTCTCGCCAACCATGGGGGAACGATTTTCAAGCGACGCTGGTCCCTGGCGGGAATATGGCGCGCACCATTTTCTTCCGCGCCGTTACAGTCGCTGCTTTGCGACAGCAAGATATTTGGCGACCAGGTCCTCGGAGCCTGCAGGCATCCGGTCATCATACCGGTAATCAATTACTCGACTGGCAGGCCGCAGATCTTCAAGACCCCGCATCACCCGGATTTCAAGCGAGATCATAAATGCCGGCTGGTAGATGTGGCCATGGCGACAAGCGCCGCGCCCGCATACTTCCCACGATATACGTTCAACAACAATCAATACGTTGACGGTGGTCTTTACGCCAATGCGCCTGGCATGCTGGCGGTTCACGAAGCGCAGTCTGCCTTGGGTCAATCGACCGACCGCATTCACGTGATGGCAGTCGGTACCATGTCATCGAAATTCACCGTCAACCCACGTCGAAACCGCGAGGGTGGGACATATGACTGGGGAGGCGTCAATCCGGCAAATATGCCAAAGAGAGTGTTTGGATTGTCGATATCGGTGCAGGAGGCGCTGAGCGATTTTATGCTTGCGCATCTGCTCTCCAAGCGCTATTTCCTCGTCGATGACGATCTCACCGACCAGCGCGCGCGTGCGGTCGCGCTTGATAGGGCTGACGGCGCTGCGAAGGAAGTATTGCTTGGCGCCGCGACTGAACGCTCCAAGATCTGCATCGGAAACGAAGATTGCCGATCCTTCCTCACCCATATAGCTCGCCTACCAATGTTCTACTACGGAGAACGTACCAATCAAACCACCTTGGCCGGGTGACAGCGGTGAGCCGGAAACGAGCAGGACGCCGCTGAGGTGGCATCCCATTTGATGACTTGAATGGTGGGCGAGGGTGACATTGCTCGGCGCGGGTCGATGGTTGATCTGCGCTACAGCCGTTCGCTCACTTCATGGGCAGCCAGCAACTGTGAAATCTCGGACAGTCCCATTGCCTCGGCCATCTCGCGTGGGGTTTCGCAGTCGTCGATGCGCGTCCGGCTAGTTGCATCCGCACCAGCCGCCAGCAGCATCTTTACCGCAGGAAAATTGCGCACGCTCACAGCCATGTGCAGCGCGCTATAGTCGTTGATGCCACGCTGCGCAGGATCGGCGCCAAAGGCCAGCGGCAGCCTGAGCACCTCGATCACATCCGTTCGTGCGGGTGCGCCTGGCCGGGCGAGACTACATGAAAGCGCCGCAATCAGCGGCGGAAAACCCGCGTGATCCACCGGCCGCGGATCCGCCCCAATCTCGAGCAAGGTGCGGATAAGGGGCAGCGGGCTATGGTAGATCGCGCACTCCATGCAAGGCCCAATCCCCCCGCGGCATGGGTCCGTTGGGAATGCAGGCGGGATCATCAACCGCCGCCCCCATCTGACATAGTGAGGTCTGTCAAGGGATCGAGTCGAGCTATTCTCGGGGCGAGGCATTGCTGCAGCGACGAGGAATTCATCTGCAGCGTAACGCTATATCGCATTGGTTGAGCGAGTTTGAGTTTCGCCGCCAATGCGATGCTCAGATACGTGTGTCGTTCCACTCACGGTAACGCCGCGTCAATTTGCGCGTCCGGATCTGGTCGATCACGAGACTGTAGACCGGCGAGTAACAGCGCCGCGGGTGCCCGCCTGCGGCGATTGCGCGCAAGCGACGCTTGACGAGCGCCATCGTCGCGAGTCCGGCAGCTGCCTTGTCCTGCCATCGGACCTGGACGATCGATGCGTCTACAGCCTGACCGTCGCGCCAGCGATTCGGTAGGTCCGGTACGGACGCCAGCGCGCTCGCCATCCCGGCGACGTCGACACCTTCGTGCAGTACCGCTTCCGCGATCGACTGCCGGCGAATGCCGCCCGTCGTCATCACCGGCATCGCCGCGATGGCGGCAACGTCGCGGGCGAACGTCAGGAAATACGCTTCGCGGGCCAGCGTGCGGCCGTCCGCGGTGCGGCCTTGCATCGCCGGGCTCTCGTAGCTTCCGCCGGACAGCTCGACGAGGTCAACGGCCTGGTCGTTGAGCCACAGCACGATTTGCCGGGCTTCGTCCTCGGAGAATCCGCCCCGCTGGAAGTCGGCGGAGTTGAGTTTGACCGCGACGCAGAATCCGGACCGAACTCGCGCACGTACCGCACGCACGACGGACAGCAGAAGTCTGGCCCGGTTTTCCAGCGAGCCGCCCCATTCGTCGTTGCGCCGATTGGTCAGCGGCGACAGGAACTGCGAAATCAGGTAGCCGTGTGCCGCGTGGATCTGCACCCCGTCGAATCCGGCCGTTTCGGCCGCCGCGGCCGTGTCGGCGAAGCGCTCGATGACCTCGTGTATCTTGGCCGTCGTCATCGCGCGCGGTTCGGCGAACAATTTGCTGTGCCGGCCGAGGTCGAGCGCAACGGCGGACGGTGCCCACGCCTGGTGACCCAGCGCTGCAAGAACCTGGCGGCCCGGATGATTGATCTGCATCCATATCCGGGCGCCATGCTGGCGAGCGGCGGCCGCCCACCGCTTGAACGGTTCGAGTGGCGTGTTCCGTTCCAGCACGACGCCGCCGGGACCAGTCAGCGCTCTTCCGTCGATCATCACGTTCCCGGTGATCAGCAGTCCCGCACCGCCGGCACCCCAGGCGGCGTAGAGACGCCACAGTGCCGCGCCGGGTAATTGACCTGCGTCGGCGAGGTTTTCCTCCATCGCGGCTTTCGCGATGCGGTTGGGCAGGGCGCTGCCGTTGGGCAGCGTCAGCGGAGTGAAAAGCGTAGTTGTCATCGGATAACCTGTTCGGCGGGTACGATGCGCCTATACTAACTTTCAAGCCTACTTTAAGGTCAAGCACGATGAAGATCGGCGAACTCGCGGCGCGCACCGGGATGACGACGTCCGCGATCCGCTTTTACGAACAGAGCGGGCTGTTTCCCAAGGCAGGCCGTGGCCCGAATGGCTACCGTATCTACGACGACGCCGCAGCGGAACGGCTGAGGCAGATTCAACTGGCGCGGCGGCTCGGTTTCTCGCTTGAGGAGATGCGCGCCGCGGTCGAGGCAATGAAAGGCTTCTCCAAGGAGGGGCTGCTGGAGCGAATCGACCAACGCTTGCGCGAGATCGACGAACTTCGCGCGAAGCTGGACGGGCAGTGCGCGGAACTGCACCAGATACGCGACGCGCTTCAGGCCGAATGGGCGGCGGGGCGGTGCTTCAAGGTCGACCAATTCGAATCGTCGGCGCCTGTCGCAGCGAAGAGCCGTCGCTCGAAGCGAACGGCTCCGACACATGATTTTGCCGGGCGGAAGCGGCCGGCGAGCCACGCTTAAATGCCCGAAGCGCTTGTGAGTAACTTTTAAGGCATTTTCAAGTGTTCAGGGCGCCCTCAGGGCTGAAAGGCTAAGCCCGCGAGTCCGCGGGCTTTTTTCATACCTGTTGATTTTGATGGTAGCGATGGTAGTTGAGAGTACAATTTGTACAAAACGTACAAATTGGAGGTGTCCATGCGAACCGTAACAGCGAGCGAAGCCAAGCAGGCCCTTGCTAGTGTGATCGAAGCGGCAGCTCGCGAGCCGATCGTGATTCAGCGACAGAAGCGAGACGTTGCCGTGGTCATGTCCATGCAGGAATATCAGCGCTTGACGCAGCTGAATGTGGCAGAGTTCCAAAGGTTTTGCGATGTGGTCGGGGCCTCGGCTGCCGCGGCAGGCATGACGGAGGAGAAACTGGCGGAGCTGCTGGCCAGTGATGAGTGATCGCCGATTGGTACTGGATACCAACGCGCTGATCAGGCGATTGCTCGCTCCCACTGGCGTGGCGGCAAAGGCGGTGGACCATGCGCTGGCATCAGGCGTTTTGTTGTTGTCCGGGGAGACGCTGGGCGAGTTGGCTGAAGTCCTGGCCAGGCCCAAGTTCGACCGCTATGTCTCTATCGCGGATCGCCAGCATTTCCTGCGGTTGCTGGGAGGGGTTGCGCGAATTGTCCCGATCAGCCATCGGGTCGCGGCATGCCGCGACCCCAAGGATGACAAGTTCCTCCACGTAGCGCTCAACGGCGAGGCCGAAGTCATCGTAACGGGGGATGCGGATTTGCTGGTCCTGCATCCTTTCCATGGCGTCGATATCGTGAGTCCGGCAGTGTTTCTCCTGCGGCCGTAAAAAATGCAGGAGCGGCGGTGCTATACATTGGCGACGAGCTCACCTGCGTGTTCGTCGAGCACGGTTCGAGGACGTTAGCAGGTCGGGCAAATGTCCGTACTGAAGATAGCCGAGCACGGCCAAGAGACTTCCATTACACCTCGCGAGCAGTAATTTTCCAGGGTGGTTCGCACTTTTGCGAACCTATTCCGCATTACCTATACTCATTCGAGAAGAACCACTTTAGCGTCACATCTAGCGCCAAAAAGCGCATTTCGAGTGCCCGGGGGGAAGGCTGCCAACAGTGCTCTCAGACGAGATGCCTGCCGGCACTGTTCAGGGGCGCGCAATGCGTTGGCGGTCCTCGCATTTGTCCGTGTTACGCCTGCGTTCCATTGCGATGGGACGGGGCGAGGCTTTGTCGCTTCACGTCATGCCGGCACGGGCGCAATCCCGCGACAGCGTTTCGGCTGCTGAACAGAGGATCGTTCCCACGCTTGCGCGTAAGACAAGAAAGACAAGGGTCAGCATCGGCCGCGACAAGCCCTGCGATATCGATGGCTTTAAAAAAGCCACCCGGCAACCATAAGGGAGACCGGGATGAGACGCATCATCATCACGCATCTATCCGGCTCGAAGGCCCATCAAATCGAGCAATTCGAGGTAGACCGGTTCGATAAACTGATTCTGGGTCGCGATCCGACCGCCACCGTCGTCTTTGATCCGCAACGCGACGATCTGGTGAGCCGTCAGCATGCTGCCATTCAAATCAAGAAAGACGATCCGGCCCGCTACATGCTGGTCGACCTGGGCAGCAGCAACGGCACATTCCTTAACGGCCGCAGGGTCGATGATGAGACGCTACTGGAGCCGGGTGACACCATCGAACTGGGCGAAGGCGGACCGCGTCTGGCGTTCGATCTGGAACCTCGGCCCGTTCCTGCTCCCGCACCGACACGCTTGAGCGCGAAAGCGTTAGCTGAAACGCGCATGGGCTCTCCCACGGCTGTGCCTGCCTCCGCCGTTCCCGCGACAGGGCGGGCCAGCGCGCACACGGGGGCAATGCAGGAAACCCGGGGCGGCCAGCCGCCGGCGGACACAGTCCGCGCGGAGCCGACTCCGGCCACGGATGATCGCGTGGGCAAAGAGACCGTGCTGCGGATGATGAATCAGGAAAGGCGCTCCACCGGGCGCAGGCTGATCATCGGCGCGGGCGTCGCAGCCGTGCTTGCAGCCATCGTCGTCGGCGCATTTGCGCATTTCGGCATTCTGTTTGGCAGGAGTCCTGAGGCGATCGTCGCAGAATTCGGCGAGGCAACGGTGGTCGTGGAGGCCCGCTGGCACATCGTTGACAAGAATACGGGCCGCCCCATTTATCAGCGTATTTGCATCGTCGAGAACCTGCGACTTCCCTGCTATCTCCAGATCGACAACAATCCGGTCCAGCGCTGGCTGACGACCGACGACGACGATCATCGCGGCATTCCGATCGAGGTAGGGGGACGTGGCAGTGGCTTTGTGGTCAAGGACCAGGGCTTCATTCTGACGAACAAGCACGTCGCGCAAGGATGGAAGGTGCCGGGCTGGATGGACTTCGACTCGAATGGCGGCATACTGATTCGTATCTCGACGGGCGGCCAGGGTGAAATCACCATGGCGCGAATCAACCCAAAGGCCTATCGACAGCTTAAAGGCTGGGATTTCGACCACGCGGTGAGGTTGATCAGGCCGAACTTCGCGGCACCAGGAGGCATGGCGCTCGGTACCATGTCCCTGGCCCTCCTCGAGGGCCGCAACGAAAGCTTGTCGGTACGCTTCCCCAATACGCGGGACAGCATCGAGGCGCGTCTTGTCAAGGCGTCGGCCGAAGCGGACGTGGCGGAAATCAAGATTGACGCTACGCGCAAACTACCCACGATCAACCTTGCATCGGTGGGTACACGACCGCGCGTGGGCGAGCGGGTGACAGTGCTCGGATATCCAGGCATATCCGAGGAAAAGCACGCGCTCGTTCAATCGAGCGAAGGCGGCAATATTACCAATTTCGTCGAACTGATTCCTCAGCCTACGGTCACGGAAGGCATCATCGCGAAGGTCGGCGACACGGTCAAGTCTGAAAAGAATGTCCAGACTTACGATGACCTGGGTGATGTCTACCAGCTTACCGTGACCGCGACAGGCCATGGCAATAGCGGCGGCCCCGTGTTCGACGGCGACGGCAAGGTGATCGGGCTGTTTACCTATTCCCGCTCGATGGGCGACGAACGGGTGACTTTCGCGGTCCCGATCAAGTACGGACTTGATTTGCTCCTTAACTGAGTCCAACGGGGAAGCTTGCCATGTGCGCCGACCAGGCTCGTAAAGCAGATCAATCCCGCCTCATGGTCAGGTGTGCGATGCTAAGCGACGTAGGTTGCGTGCGCAGCCAGAACGAGGACGCGGTTGGCTGCATGATTCCCCGCGAGGACGATCCGTTTGCGCATGCCGGCGCGCTGGCCGTGGTGGCGGATGGAATGGGAGGACATGCGGCAGGCGAAGTGGCGAGCCGGATTGCGCTGCGCACGGTGCTTCACGAGTATTACCGCGATCCGGGCCTGCCCACGGAGGCGCTGAAGAAGGCATTTGTCGTTGCCAATCAGGCTATTGGGGAGCATGTCGCCGCCGACCCGAGCTGCGATGGCATGGGAACCACCTGTAGCGCGGTTGCCATTGTCAACGACCTGGCCTATATCGCCCACATCGGCGATAGCCGGATCTACCTGCTGCGCCAACGCGAGTTTCGGCAATTGACGGAAGACGACTCCCTGGTCGGCGAGATGTTCCGCGAGGGTCTGCTCACGGCAGAAGAGGCAAACAGACACCCCGACAAGAATGTACTCCTGCGGGCACTCGGAGCGCCGGAATATGAACCGGCCGTTTCACCGGATGGGTTTCCCCTCGAACATGACGATGTCCTGATGCTATGCACTGACGGCATTAGCGACCAGATCGATGACGCGACGATTGCGTCGGTGATCATGCAGTTTGAGCCGGTCGACGCCTGTCAGAAATTGATTGAGCTCGCCCGCATGGCGGGAGGGCTGGATAACGCGTCGGTCGCCATCTGCAGTTTGCAGCGGCAACCGACGAGGCGTAGCGCGTCAGTTCGCTCAACGCGCGAGACCAGCGTCCCCCCGAACGTAACGGGTTGATGGATTCGCCATGTCAGTCAGGCAGATAGGCCACTACGAAATTCGCACCCTGCTAGGGCGTGGCGGGATCGGCGAAGTCTATGGCGCCTTCGATACCGAGCTCGAGCGTGATGTGGCCATCAAGACCCTGCGGCCTGAACTTAGCCTCGACAAGGGCTTTCTGGACCGCTTTCGCTCGGAGGCGACCAGCCTTGCCAAGCTGAATCATCCGAACATCACGACGCTGTATGCGCTGTTCAGGGATGGCGACACCACGTGCATGGTGATGGAGCTTGTTCACGGCCACACGCTTGAGACAATCCTGCAGCGCATTGGCAAGTTTCCCGTGCGGGATAGCCTCGCGGTCATCATTCAGGCCGTCATGGGTTTGCGCTACGCGCACAAGATGGGCGTGATTCACCGGGATATCAAGCCGTCTAACCTGATGCTCACGGAAAGCGGCACGCTGAAAATCATGGATTTCGGCATTGCGCGCATTCAGGGTTCGCAACGCCTCACGCAACAAGGCGATGTCGTCGGCACACTGGCTTACGCCTCGCCGGAGCAATTGCGCGGCCACGAGGGCGACGGCCGCAGTGACCTGTATAGCCTTGCGACGGTTCTGTACGAGCTGATATCCGGGCGACTGCCTTTCAACGCAACCAGCGACTATGAGCTGATCCGCGCGCAGGTGGAGACGGTACCGCCCCCTCTGGCCGCATTGTGTCCGGACCTCGATCCCGGCGTCGAAAACGCACTGATGCGGGCGCTTGCCAAGGTGCCTGAGGAGCGGTTCTACACGGTAGAGGACTTTGGCCGCGCATTGGGGGCTTCGCCGCTGCTTGCGGACGCGCCCGATATCGTGCGCGAAGGTGTGCTTCAGACGTACAACGGGCTCGATCTTCAGGCGACCCGTGTCGCAAGCGTGAACGCAGGCTCGAACACTGGCTTGAACACAAGCGCGAACCCGAGCGTGAACACGATGGCGAACCCGAGCGTGAACAGAGGCGCCCGACTGCGCAGTCATGTGGATTCCGCTAAAAGCACTGCCAGCACTGCGAGCACTGCGGCACCCCCAGCATCTGCGCCGGCTGCAAACGAATCGCAATCCCGACCAGTTGCGCATCCTCCAACCTACAACACGAACATCAAGCCGGATCCGGTGCTAGCGCGCCCACGATCACGCGTTATCGGCCTCGGCGCGGCTGCCGCCGGCCTGGTCATTGGTGCGGGCATACTCTTGATGGCACTCACGCGGCATCCGCAACCCTCGCCCGCAACGCCCTCGTCGACTGCAAATGTGCCGCAGCAGATTACCGTGCCCGAGCCACCCGTGCAGGAGCAGCCGATCAACCTGCCACCGATCGCTCTGATTCCAACGCCTCCGGCCCCAGCGAATCCGTCGTCCCCCCCGGCAGGACCGAACGGTAGCAATCCGCCATCGCGGCAAGCCAAGCCAGACCTTGAGGGAAATGTCGCCCAAGTGCTCGATTCGGGAGCCCTGATCGTCTCGGGAAAGATTGTCAACCTTTCCTCCATACACGGTGAAGACGGAAAGCCAGCCCAGGCCATGCAGCGTTACCTCAAGGGCAAGGGCAACCAGCTTCAGTGTTTTGCAAAAGACAAGGCTTTCCAGTGCTTCGCGGATGGAGAAGACATTGGCGAGCACGCCCTTAGAAACGGCTGGGCTCGCACAAGGGACGGTGCGCCGGCGCGATATGCCACTGCCGAGCAGGAGGCAAGACGCGCTCGCGCCGGTGTCTGGGCAATGTAGTCATTGGGAGCGATCTCGCTTGATTGTCGAAGGAAGAATGCAATGAACAAATGGACTATAGCAATTGGTTGCGCCGCGGCGACCAGCGCGATTCTTGTGGGGTGTGCGCAGGGCGATTCGACAGGCATGAACAAGACCACGTCGGGCGCACTGATTGGCGCTGGGGCCGGCGCTGCGCTCGGTGGCCTCTTCAGCCATGGCAATGCGGGCGCCATTGTCGCGGGCGGCATGGCCGGTGCGCTGCTTGGCGGCATCATCGGCAGGGAGATGGATGAACGCGACCGCGAAGCGCGCCAGGCCGCGCTAAGACATGCCTTGCAGACTGCCGAGAACAACCAGCCAAGGACCTGGCATAACGCAAAGACGGGGAACTCCGGCACCATCAAACCGCTCAGCGGGTATACGAAATCACCAACTGCCCAGACGTGCCGGAAATTCACCGAGACCTATGTGAAGGAAGGAAAGACGTACGAGCAGACTTCACGGGCATGTCGTAACGCAAGCGGTGAGTGGGAGCTTGCCAGCTAATAGTGATTTCCCGAATCTGTCCATGTACCGACGCGAACGCTCCTCACTGTTGTGCCTGCTATTGGCAATGGGGTCGATCGGCATCTGGCCTGCGTGCTGGGGAGCGGAGCGTACCGAGGTCTTCGATATCGGGCATCTCGGCGGCGACATGAAAGCTGCGGGCGCCCGAACGCATGCAAGCCGCGCCGCCGGAAAGGACAAAAGCCACGAAGGGATGCTTCGCAGTGGCACGGCGTTCTTTGTGACCCAGTCAGGCGAAATGCTCACCAGCGCGCACGTCGTTCGCGGTTGCCAGCGGATCAACGTCTGGCCACGCGACATGACGAGCGTACCTGCATCGCTGGTGGCAATCGACGACCAACTTGACGTGGCGCTACTCGCAACGAACCGCGCCGTGAAGACGGCTGCACGACCTCTCGCCATATCCGTCCATCAGGGCATGTCGGTCTATACGATTGGCTTTGGTCTCACGCCGTCGTCGCCTCTTGTGCCTGTCATGACGCGTGGATACGTGCGCGGCACCGCTCAGCCCAAGGGCCATCGTCTTCTGGTACTGCGCGCCGCCTTGCATGAAGGCAACAGCGGAGGCCCGGTTGTCGACGCACAGGGGGCACTGCTTGGCATGATCGTGGGCCAATACACGAACAACCCTGAACTCAGCGTCGCGGTTCGCGCTCAGGACCTTGCGCGGTTCCTCGACGCGAGGCCAGGCGCGCCGACGCCTCCCATCCTTCAGGCTCCGGAAATGAAGCCAGGCGCAAGGCTTCGCCAGATTTCGGCTCTCGTTCAATGCCTGGAATAGGAGTCCTTGACGGACCTGGAGCATCCTATTGGAAACCGATAATGATTGGCGCCGATCGTGATGGCGCGTCGCACTGGCGTGGAAACGCCCAAATACCTGGAGATCCAACATGGCAAAGATCACCCATGTCACTTTCGGTGTGCACCACTTGCTACGCATGTCGATCGCGGCGCTCTGCATCGTGGCTGCCTGGCCTGCCGCTCACGCCGGCGATAACATCATGCGGGAACAGGATATCAGCGAGGAAGCGATCACCAATGCCTTGACCCCGCAAGACGCAGCCGACAGGAATGAGACGCTCGGCATCATGCACCGCGATGTCTATGCGGCGCAGGAGGCCGGTAGCCCGACAAAGGATCCATCCACACATTTGCTGATCACATTCAACAGCAATTCGTCGAAACTGACCGAAGGTGCGCGGGCCGCGCTTGGCAAGGTCGCTCGCGGGTTGCAGTCAGTAAAGCTCTCGCCATACAAGTTTCGAATCGAAGGGCATGCGGACCCACGCGGCTCAGCAAATGCCAACCTGAAGCTCTCCGAGAGCCGTGCCGCGGCAGTGGTGGAGTACCTCACCCTGGAGGGGGGCGTTGCCACCGATCGTCTGACGCCGGTCGGCAAAGGCTCTACCGAGCCGCTGAATCTGCACAATCCCGCTGCGCCCGAGAATCGTCGCGTGACCATCGTCACCGTGAAGGATTGATCGCGAGGGATTTGGCGGCGCCTCAGCGATCGGAATACATCGGCTGAAGCCGGCTCCCGGCGTCGGTGGATTTGCCGGTCTATGTCGTGGTTTGCTTGTAAGCCCGGCGCGCTTGACTACGATGATTGCAAGGCACCCTCGGAAGCGATGTGGCGGCCGCTATCTGCCGCCCCCGGGCAGGCGCCGAGACAAGAAGGAGAAGACACATGAAGACGTGTTCCCTGCAGCTTGCGCCGCTGGCGGCGGGCCTGCTGCTTTCGTTGGGCACCGCCATGCCGGCATGCGCCGAAGAGCCTGCCATGGCCGGGATGGAGATGGTCAATCCATCCGTGATGAAATGGGGCGATGCACCCGAATCGCTGCCCAAGGGTGCCAAGCTCGCGGTGCTCTATGGCGACCCCGGCAAGGAAGGCCCGTTCGTGATTCGGCTCAAGACGCCGGCGGGTTACAAGGTGCCGCCGCACTGGCACACCCAATCCGAGTACCTGACTGTTATCTCGGGGACGCTCTATCTTGGCGCAGGCGACAAGATGGACGTTGCTCAAGGACATGCGCTGAAGACGGGCGGCTTCCATTATTTGCCGGGCAAGGCACACCACTACGCGTTCTCCAAGACGCCGACCGTCATCCAGATCCACGGTTCGGGCCCGCTCGACATCAACTACATCGACCCTAAGGATGATCCTGCAGCTAAGCGGTGAACGCCCCGGGCGCTGCGCCGGCGGTTTCGCTGCGCCCGGGCAACGCGATGAGCAGCTGGGTGCCTGGCGCGCTGCCAAGAGCGAGCATTCAAGCACGTCGGGCATCACCGATGGCCTCGACAAGCCCTCAAATCCTAATTCCTCGATTCCTCGATTCCTCGATTGTGAAGGAAGGCGACAAGCCCCGCTTCTTCCAAGGCAACGAAATCGACAAGGTTTGCGCCAATCTATCGATCCGGGTGCTAGGTGCGGTCAGATATCTCTCGATCTGAAAGAAGCGACACTCCGTCGCCCGCAGCGAGAGGGCACCTGGCAGTACGGAATCGAGTGAATCGAATATGTGTTGTAATGAGAAGCATTATCAATTATATTGATTTAAGGAACCTTTTGCGAGAACGGTATCGCTGCCTTTGTCGCTATTGCCTTTTGCACGGGTTGCGTGGCGTCTCTTGGGTACGCGCCGCCGGCGCTAGATGCTTGAGGGTGGCTCTCTGACTATGCTTTGCCAGCGCGGCGGCGCGCGTCTCGCGTTGGATTAGCGGGGCGATGGTCGTCATCCGTGTCGCATATGGAGCAATCTTGAATGGAAGGGCAGGACTATGAGTCGAGAGCAGCCGGAAATTGATCTACTCGAGATCAAGGCCGAGAGTGTCGAGTTGCAACGCGGCCTGATCGTCAATCTCGTGTCGTCAAGCTGCCAGACCGAACCTGTGAAGGCGGTTTCCTATCAACACCAGAGCGACTACATTCACTTCAATTACTTGATGCAAGGGCGGTTCGAGGCCAAGGTGAGGGACCAGACCATCGCGATGTCGCCGGGCGACTTGAATGTGGGGTTTGCGAATGGCGAACGGTTTGACATAGCGCATTGCTGCAGTTTGCTCAATGTCGAACTGATGGTTGATGTTGAGTTGCTCATGGAATTGGCCGGCGGCGACGGTCCGTTGCTGGACGACATCACCGTCGACCGCTTTTTCACCCGTAGCCGCCGCGGCTGCCAGCGTGTGAACGCGGCGGCGGGACAGTTGGTCCACTGTTTCCAACAGGCCCGAGATGCCAAGCTCTTGCTGTCTTCCGCCTCGCTCGAATTTCTTTATTGGCATCTGCAAGCCTTTCACGCAGACTGCCGGCATGGCGATATCTGCCTGCGGGAGCGCCGCAGACTGCTGGAAGCGAGGGACTATCTGTTGCACGATCTCAGTGCGCCGCCCACCATCGCCGAAATCTCCCGCAAGGTGGGGCTCAATCAATTCAAATTGAAGCAGGGCTTTAGGAGTCTGTTCGCCAGTAGCATCTACGCCTATTTCCAGGCGGAGCGTATGCGGCAGGCGAGGCAGTTCTTGCGCAAGCACAATGTCACGGAAACGGCGATGATGCTGGGGTATAGCAACGTCAGTCATTTCAGTTCAGCTTTTCGCAAACAATTCGGTATGTTGCCCAGCGCCGTGCGCAACGACTAGGCTGGCAAACGACCGCCAGCATTTCCGTCTCCTTCGCGCTTTAGCAGCGCTTTTCGTGACGGCCAGTTCATGGCGGCGGCGGACAGGCTTCCTCGGTCGCCGTGAGGCCTCGTGCTTCGGTATCGGCAAGCGAGGCCGTTTCGATGCGGACGCTGGCCCGTCCAGTTTGCATGGCGTGTCGATTGCGCATCGGTGTCAGCGGAGCATCATCCGCGCCCCGAAACGAGCGGGCGGCTCAGCGTGCGCGGCAGCGCTCAAGGCGCATCCTCGACCTCGGCGTCGATCTCTTCGCCATGCTGGCCGTGCCAGAGCCGTGCATAGAGTCCCTGCTTGGCGAGCAGGGCGTCGTGGCAGCCGGACTCGACCAGCCGGCCTTGGTCCAGCACCAGGATCTGGTCGGCGTGGCGTATGGTGTTGAGGCGGTGGGCGATCATGATCACTGTCCTGCCCTGCGCCAGCCGCGACAGTGCCTGCTGGATCTGGTACTGGGCTTCGGCGTCCACCGAGGCGGTGGCCTCATCCAGCAGCAGGATGGGGGCATCACGCAGCAAGGCGCGCGCGATCGACAGGCGCTGGCGCTCGCCGCCGGAGAGCCGCTGCCCGCCCTCGCCGATGCGGGTGTGATAGCCCTCGGGCAGGGCTTGCGCGAATTCCTCGCAATAGGCTTGCCGGCAGGCCTCGATGACCGCCTCATCGCTGGCATCGGAGCGGCCGATGCGCACATTGTCCAGCAGGCTGCCGTCGAACAGCTGTACGTCCTGGAATACCATGCCGATGCGCTGGTAAAGCGCCGCGCTGTCGAGTTGGCGCAGATCGACGCCACCGAGCAGGATGCGGCCTTGCTGCGGATCGAAGAAACGCGCGATCAGGTGGGCCAGTGAGCTTTTTCCCGCGCCGGACGGGCCGACGATGGCGGTGAAGCTGCGCTCGGGCACCTGAAACGAGAGGGCCTGCAAGTGCCAACGCGACGCGCTGGCCGGCTGGGCGTCCTGGTAGGCGAAGTCGACTGCCTCGAAGGCGATGTCATAGCGTGCCGGCAAGGCCAGTGGCGCTGCGTGGTCGGGCGCGGCCTGCGGCAGCGGCGGCTGTTCGAGCACGGCCTGGATGCGGGCTTCGCTTTGCGCAGCCATGCGCAGCACGGTCAAGTAGACGGCAGCATCGAGCAGCGGGTCCAGTAGCTTGTAGGCGATGACGAGGAACAGGAACCAGTGCAGCGTCGGCAGCGCGCCGGCACCGGCCAGGTAGCCGCCGCTCAGCAGCAGCGCCACCAGCCCGAACTCCAGGCAGAGGCGATAGAGCTGGACCGGACCGGCGCCCCAGGCTTCGGCGTCAAAGCTGCTCTGGCGCATGCGCTCGAAATGGCGGTCGAGCCGGGCGAGCCAGGGGCCGAACTGGTTGAACAGCCGCAAGGTGACGATGCCGGTGATGTACTCGACCAGCAGCCCGGACGCTTCGCGGAATTGTTCCTGCTTGCGCCGTCCGGCGCGCAGGAACAGGGCGCGCGCGCCATTGAGCAGCCACAGCGACAAGGGCAGCGCCAGCAGCAGGCGGGTGGCCAGACGCCAGTCCAGCCAGGCCAGCGCCGCCATTCCGAGCAGGGGCACGGCGAATGCCGTGACCAGATCGGCGGTGACGTGGGTGAAGATGCTTTCCACGTTCTTGATGTCGGCCGACAGCACTTCCGCCAATTGCCCGGCGCGCTGCTGCCGCAGGGTGTGCAAGGGCAGTCGCTGTACGGTGGCGAGCACATGCTCGCGGTAGCCACCCATTAGCCGGTAAGCGCCCAGAAAGCAGCATAACTGGCCGGCGTAGGCGCACAAGCACTGCGCGGCCAGCGCCAGCAGCAAGGCTAGGGCCAGCGCGCCGATGCTGGCCGGCGGTACCGTAAGGGCGCCACCGGCAATCGCGTCGCGGAACCAGGCGTAGCCGATCAGGAACGGCGTCAGCGCCAGCGCGCGTTCCAGCCCGCGCAGGCCAAGACCGAGATAGAAGGTGCGCGGCGAGGCGCCACTGAGCGCAATGACTCGCCGCAGCATGTGCAACAGGTCGGGCTCGGACTGGCGGGGGGAGGAGTTGGGGTCGTGCATTTCAGTCTCCCGCCGTGGCCGGCGTGACCAGGCTGCCGGCATGGTGCGGGAGCAGCCGCCAGTCTTCGCTGGCCAGATGGCGGCGCCACATGCCGCGGTACAGCAGATTGCGTTGCAACAATACCTGGTGGCGACCGCAGTCCTGGACCCGGCCGTCTGCCAGCACCACGATTTGATCGGCCGGCGACACAGCGTGCATGCGATGGGCGACGATGAGAATGGTCTTGTCGGGATAGGCTTGGTGCAGCGCCCGGTAGAAACGGCGCTCGGTCAGGCTGTCGGCAAAGGCAGTGGCTTCGTCCAGCAGCAGGATGGGGGTGGCGGCCAGTAGCGCGCGGGCGACGGCGAGACGCTGGCGTTCGCCGCCGGACAGCGTCAGGCCGCGTTCGCCCAACTCCGTATCGTAGCCGCCCGGCAGCGCCTGGATAAAGGTGTCGGCTTGGGCGATCCGGGCCGCCTGCCGTACCTCCTCGTCGCTGGCGTCGGCGCGTGCCAGGCGCAGGTTTTCCAGCAAAGTGCCCTGGAACAGAAAGGCCTCTTGGGTGGCGACGCCGATCAGTCGGCAGCGTTGCGCATCGGACAGCGTGTCGAGCGCGATGCCATTGAGCGTGATCGTGCCCTGCGACGGCTGCAGCAGCCCGCCCAGCAGATGCACCAGCGTGGATTTGCCGGCGCCCGAGGGGCCGACCAGCGCCGTGACGCTGCCCGCCGGCAACTGCAGATCGACCGTGTGCAGCACCTGGCGCGCGGCATAGGCGCAGGACACGGCGCGCAGTTCGACATTCAGCGGCGCCGGCAGCTCCTCCTCTGGGCCGGGGGGCACGGTTGCCGCATCCAGCAGCGGCAGGATGCGCCCCAGGCTGGTTCGCACCGCTTGGAAGTCCGAGAAAAACTGGGTCAGCTTGAGCAGCGGCTTGAGCATGCCGGCACCCAGCATCATCGCTAGCATCAGGCCGGCCAGATCGATATGACCCTCGCTGTGCAACCAGGCGCCCAGCGGCAGAATCAGGAAAGCATTGGCGCTCAACAGGACCGTAAACAGCGACCAGCCGGGTACGGTTTTGTGGGTCACCACGCGGATCAACGCGTAATAGTCGTGCAACTGTTGACGCAGCTGCTCAAAGCGCGTGACGTCCTGATTGAAGGCCTTCATTACAGGCATATTGCGCACATACTTGACCAGGGTGGCATTGAGCGCTGCTTCGGCACGGGTGTAGCGTTCGAAGTGTGCGTTCATCCGGCGCAGCGGCAGCGCCGAGGCCAGCGCCGCCAGCGGCACTGTGGCCAGGGCGGCTAGCGCTAGCCGCCAGTCGGTCCAGAACAGCAGCAGTGCGATGCACAGCGGCGTGACCAGCGCGGCCAGCAGTTCGACCGTATGGTGGGCAATGAAGGATTCCAGCTGTTCGACGTCCTGCAGCAGAATGCGCTTGAGCTCGCCAGAGCGAAAGCTCTGCAAGTCACGCAGTGGCAACCACGACAGGCGCCTTGCCAACTGCTGCCGCAGGTAGGCTAGCAACTGGTAGGCGGCTTGGTGGCTGAGGGCGTAGGCGGCGGTGTAGCACAGATACTTGCCGAGCAGCGCCAGCGCTAGCCAGGCCGCCAACTGGTACAGCGCGCTGGCCGCCGGCGCGTCGTCGGCCAGCAGCGTCAGTGCGATGGCGCGGTACAGTATCCAGTAGGGCAGCAGCTCCAGGACGGCGGCGGCTACCGTGAGCGGCAGGGCGGCGAGCAATCGTTTCTTTTCTGTACCCGCCAGGCAAAGCAGCCGGCGGAAGGGAGCTGCGGAGGTCGGCATTTGCGTTCTCGCGATAGGCGCGGGCAGGCCTGTTGGGCTTGCAGGATCAATGCCGGTCAGTCTGGGCCAGCCGCTGCAGGCCCGCTCCCCGCAACGGTAGGCTAGTGGCCGGATTGGGAATATTTGTTTCATCCGCGTCGATTTCTCGGGCCGCGCAACGGTGTTTTCGGGGGATTCGAGCTGGTTCGCCAAAGGTTCGGCATCAAGGTCGAAATCGTGCGGCGCCAGGATGGTGACAGAAACTATCCCTATTGCCTGCCGGCGGCCAGCGGCGCGCGCGTGAAAGAATCTCTGAAGGCGGCCTGGCGTTTCGCCGGAATAGGTTAATCTTCCGCGCAGATCACCAATCTCAACGTGCCGGCCGCTGGGACGTCCTCCGCCCCCGGCGCCGGCTCTCGAACCCCATGATGAACGAACCTTCTCGCCCGCAGCTCGTTGGGGAGCACCCCTCCATCGTCGCCCTGCGTGAACTGGTCGCCCGCGTTGGGCGCAGCCAGGCTAGCACCGTGCTGATCTATGGCGAGACCGGGACGGGGAAGAGCCTGGTGGCGCGCATGCTCCACGCGCAGTCCAACCGGGCCGGGCGCGAGTTCATCGACATCAATTGCGCTGCGATTCCGGCCCAGCTGCTTGAGTCCGAGCTGTTTGGCCATGAGCGTGGTTCCTTCACTGGCGCGGTCAGCAGGAAGGAGGGGCTGATCGAGGCGGCAAATGGCGGCACGGTCTTCCTGGACGAAGTCCGCGAGCTGGATCCGGTGATGCAGTCCAAGATCCTCACGCTGCTGGACACGCGGCGTTTCCGCCGGGTCGGCGCGGTGCGTCCCATCAGCGTGGACGCCCGCTTTATCGCCGCGACCAACAAGATCCTGTTGAGCGAGGTCAAGGCCGGCAAGTTTCGCGAGGATTTGTACTACCGGCTGCAGGTGATCGCCATCAATATCCCGCCGCTGCGTGAGCGCGGCGATGACATCTTCCTGCTCGCGAGCAACGCGCTGGCGAAGTACAACGCGCAGTACGGCAGCCATTTCCGGCGGCTGGATCCGGAGGTGGAGCGTATCTTTCGCGCGTACCGGTGGCCGGGGAATGTGCGTGAACTCGAGAACCTGCTGGAACGCATTTGCCTGCTCGAAGAAGGCGATTGCATCCGGCCGGATCATTTGCCGGCGCGCATCCTGCGGGACCTTGGTCGGCAATGTCGTGAAACCTTCTCCAGCCTGAAGAAGACTTGCCGCAAACTCGGCATCTCGTTTTGGGACTACCTGACCGATCGCATTTCCTGCAGCGATCACATCCCGCCTCTGCCCCATCTCATCGAACAGCGTATCGCTTCTCTCACGAGCACCACGCCCCCGCTCGCCCCGACTTATTGAGCAGTTACATCATCCTGTTCTAACTTATTGAAAAATAAAGGTATTTCTCTGCACTGCAGGATGGCATGCAACCTGCTCTAAGTGATCTGTCAAGCCCGGCTTGGGGAAGACACCATCTGGAGAACCCTGCATGCAGTCCCTGAAGATCATTTGCCCTAATGGCCATCTCGGCTTCGCGCCGTTGCGTACCGAGAGCTTTGGGTTGGGGGTGGAGGCGGGCCCCGACTACATCGCGGCCGATTCGGGAAGCGATGACGTGGGTCCGGTGCCGCTCGGATCGGACACCTCGACGAGTCCCGAAGCGTGGCAACGCCACGACCTGGAGCAAATGTTGCTGGCGTCGCGCCGACTCGGCGTGCCGATGATTATTGGCTCGGCCGGAGATACTGGCTCGAACAGCCGCGTGGACCTGTTCGTGCGGATCATCAGCGAACTGGCTGCCAGGCATGGCCTGAAGAAGTTCCGGGTCGGCTACTTCTATTCCGAGGTGGACAAGGCTTTCCTGCGCGAGACGATGCGGCGGGGAAGCGAGGTGAGCGGGCTTGACGGCTTTGCCGACCTGACCGAAAGCGAGCTCGACGCGACCGACCGTATCGTCGCCATGGCCGGTGTCCATCCTTATGTGGAACTGCTGCGCCAGGGCGCCGACGTGATCATCGGCGGGCGCAGTTCGGATGCCGCGGTCTTTGCCGCGCCGGCGCTGCACCACGGCTTTTCCGCCGATCATTCCTATTACCTGGGCAAGGTGCTCGAGTGCGCGTCGTTCTGCGCCGAGCCCTATGGCGGCAAGGAAACCGTGATGGGCGAAATCTCGTTTGAGGATGTCCGTGTCACGGCGATGCATCCCGAGCAGCGCTGCACCGTAGCCTCGGTATCCGGCCATGCGATGTACGAGCGCTCCAATCCGTATGAGGAGTTTGTCGCCGGGGGTAAGCTGGACATGACGCATTGCCGGTACGAGCAGGTCGGCGAACGCACCACGCGCATCACGGGTTCGCGCTTTATCGAGGCGGAAACGGTCCGGGTCAAGCTGGAGGGGGCGGGGAAGGTGGGCGAGCGCTTCGTTGGCCTGTGCGGCATCCGCGACCCCTACACCATTGCCAACGTGGACCGGGTGATTGCATGGGCGCGCGAGCAGGTGCGCGCGCGTTTCGGCGACAGCGGTTATCAACTGCACTACAACGTGTACGGCCGCGATGGCGTGATGGGCGAGCTGGAGCCGCTGCGCGACCGGCCGGGGCACGAGCTTTGCGTGCTGGTGCAGGGGGTCGCGCCGACCCGTGAGATGGCCGAGGAGGTGACGATGATCGGCTTGCGCCAGATGTTCTATGCGCGCTTGCCCGACGTGAAAGGCACGGCCGGTTCGGTGTCGTTCCCGCTGGATGAAGTCCTGCACGCCAGCGCGGCCTACCGTTGGACGCTGAACCACACGGTGGAAGTGCAAGACCCCATGGCGCTGTTCCCCACCCATCTCATTGAAGTTGGCGTCTGAGCCTGGAGCCGCATATGACAACGCATATGACAACGCAAATGACAACGCAAATGACAACGCAAAAGGCAACGCAGAAACTGCATCAACTCGCCAAGACGATCCGCAGCAAGAACGCCGGGGTCAACAAGATTACCTTCGACATCATCTTTCGCGAGGCGGCTGAGTACGAACGTGTCAAGCGCTCGCGCGTGCTGAGCCGGGAAAGCATGGCCGCGCTATATGGGATTCCGGTCGAACGGATCTCGGATTTCGTCGAGTACGATCCCGCGTACGCCATCAAGTTCACGATCTATCGCACCCGGCCCAGCGGCAGCGCCGGCGATGGCGACATCTTCGGTGCCCAGCAGTACGCGCCGCTGCTGGACCTTGATATTCCTGCCTAGGCCCAATACTGTTCACTTCACAACCACTTTGGGGGCGATTCGCTGATTCAGCGGCTCGGATCGCCGCCGGATTCGGAAATTCGACATCTTTCGTTTCACGCCGCGGGGATTG